>JAIRSL010000236.1 GCA_031255475.1 Treponema sp. | reverse complement strand
GCTTCATCCACCGTATATGCGATATTATCGGCCTCAGATACAATCCGTTTGCCCTGATACCGACCAGGGCGGTCAGGTCCATACGCAAGCTCAACGATACGGACCGTGTATACAGAAGCAGCCTTATCCAGGTCTCCAATTAGTTGCGGGCAGCGGTTTTATCCGTGCCGGAGGCTGCTACCCGAAAGCCGGTTCACGGGAGAGTTTTAGGGTACGGCCGCCGTCCTCCCGGATAACCGGACTTATGTTCAAAGTCCCCATTTTTTTCTTGCTATTCCCGATTTTCCATATTATTATATTTTTTAACTTCCGGGGGTATGTTATTATGGAAAAAATTAAAGAACCGAAAAACCTTTCAAAACGGATACAATGGCTGCGGGATTTTTATTTTAAGGGAACAGAACGGGGATGGAATAACGAATTCCGGCCTTTTACCACCGGCGTCCCCTGGGACAAGAATTACAACGAGATGTCCTATTACGTGGTCCCCGAAACCTACACGTTTTTTAAGACCTTTAACCAGAGCTGCCTTCAGAAGGCGGTAAAAATTCCCGTTCCGGGGGATTTTTTCGAATGGCCTATTGCCGGGCGCAAAGCGTGGTTCATCAAAAAGGTAATGACGGACTATGTACCCCAGGAGATCCTCCCCGGCGATCTCCTGTGCGGCGCGGTGTTTAACCTTGCGGCCAGCCACTGCCTTTCCGAAGCGGAGAGCCGGAAAAAAGCCGGTATTCTTTCGGGGAAACGCGGGCTTACCCGGCGGACCGTTGAGTTTCATGACCGGGGTTACGGCAACTGCGGGCCCACCAGCGGGCACCTCATTCCCGGTTACGAGCGGACGGTGAAGTACGGGTTCAAGGCGGTTTATGAGGACCTTAAGGCCGGATACGAAGCCCTGAGCGGGGAAGAACGGAACGGAACGCGGGGGGCGCAGCTTAAGGCCATGATGGAGGCGGCCCAAATGCCCCGGGACCTGGCGGCCAAATACGCGGACCTCTGTGAACGGCTTGCCGCAAAAGAAACGGACCCGGACCGGAAGGCCGAGCTTGAGCGCATGGGGGCCAATATGCGAACGGTTCCCTGGGAAGGGGCGCGGGATTTCTGGCAGGCGGTACAATCACTGTGGTTTACCCACATGCTCGTAATGGCGGACGAAAATTATCCCGGTCCGGGGGTTTCTTTTGGCCGCCTGGATCAGTATCTGTATCCCTATTATCAAAAGTCGGTTGAAAACGGCGAGGACAGGGAATTCCTCAAGGACATTCTCAAGTGTATGTGGATACACTGCAACACCGCTTACGACGCTATGATCAAAGTAGGGATGAACCAGGGGATCACCGCGGGCTACGGACAACTCCTTATGCTTTCGGGAATGGGCAAGGGCGGCGTCGACATGACCAATGACCTGACCTACGCCCTGCTGGAAGTCATAGACGAGATGTCCCCCATCCTGGAACCCAAGCCCAATGTCCGCCTTCACCGGAACACCCCGGATACCCTGCTGGACAAAGTATGCGGCATGATCGCTTCAAGCCAGGGAGCGCCCTTCCTCCTTAACTTTGACGAACGGTCCATAGCGGGATTGCTGCGGGAGGCGGAATTCGCGGGGCTGAAGGACCTCATCAACGATGATACCGTTTACGATTACGCGGCCGTCGGCTGCCTTGAAAACACCATGGCAGGAAACGACCGGTCCTCCACGGTGGACATAAACCTCAACTTCCTCAAAGCCCTGGAACTGACGCTGGGGAACGGCCGGGACATCACGGATTATACGGATCAGCTCTGGGGAAAGCCCTATAAGAACATACAAATGGGCCCCAGAACGGGGAACCCCAAAAATTTTAAGACCTTTGACGAGTTTTACGCCGCCTTTACCGGGCAGGTCCGGTTCATCATCAGGAAAGCCGTGGACCTCTACAACGAAGGCGACCGGGTCCGCGCAGAATTCCTCCCCACGCCTTATCTTTCCTGCCTGGTAAAGGGCTGCGCCGAATCGGGGAGGGATGTTACCCAGGGAGGCGCTGAAATCAAGTTTGTGACGGTGGAAGGCGTCACCTTTGCCACCACTATCGACAGCCTGCTGGCGATCAAGTACCTGGTCTACGATACCAAAACCTGTACGATGGAAGAACTGATCCGGGCGCTGAAAGACAACTGGAACGGTCATGAAATACTGCGGGCCAGGGCGAAAAACAAGGCCCCCAAATACGGCCGGGACGATGCCGGGGCGGACGAGCTGGCCCGGCGTTTTATGGAATTCTGGTCTTCCGAAGTATCCCGATACAAAACCCCGAACGGCCATGTGTACCGGGGAGGAATGCTGTCGTGGAACTACTGGGTAAGCGACGGCTACATCCTTTTCGCCAGCCCCGACGGCCGGCAGCGGGGACAGTTCCTGTCCAACGCCATTTGTCCTTCCAACGGCGCGGATACCAAAGGACCGACGGCCAACAGTAATTCTGTCGGAAACGCCCTGGGCGGCAGGGACGGTGCGGGCGCTTATGTCAACTATCTTCCCAACGGCGCAAGCCACACCATCACCATGAGCCCTTCCCTGATGCGGGACGGCGAACATCGCGCCAAGTTCAAGGCTTTTCTCCGGGGATATATAGAAAACGGCGGCACGGCCCTGCAAATTAACGTTCTGGACCCGGAGACCCTCAGGGACGCGCAGAAAAATCCCGAGGAGTACCGGCATCTGCTGGTCCGGGTCACGGGGTACAACGCCTATTTTACGAGCATAGGCAGGGAACTCCAGAACGAGATCATCGAGCGGGAATCCCACGGGCGTTTTTAGCCGGAAACGATGATGAGCGCAAACAAAGACGCGTTGATCCTGGACATACAGCGGATGTCCACCGAAGACGGGCCGGGACTGCGGACCACGGTGTTTTTCAAAGGGTGCAATCTGGTTTGTCCCTGGTGCCACAATCCGGAAAGCATCAGGTCCAGGCCGGATCTCAACTGGTTTGGCCACAAATGTATAGGCTGCGGCATTTGCGAAACCGCCTGTAAGCAGGGAGCCGTTGGCCGGAACGCAGGATTGGTGAAGTTCAACCGGGTTCTGTGCAAAGCCTGCGGAGACTGCGCCGAAGAATGTCCCAACGGCGCGATAGAACTTAAGGGAAAGTTGATGCCGGTGGAAACGCTTTTCCGGGAACTGGCCAAAGACCGGCCCTACTTCGGTGCCGACGGCGGGGTAACCCTTTCGGGCGGGGAGGTCATGCTCCAGGCCGAAGCCGCGGCGGCACTGGCCCGCCTGCTCCATGAGGCGGGGATAGGCGTTGCCCTGGATACCGCGGGATGTTACGATTTCCGGACGCTGGAAGCGGCGCTGCCTTATACGGACCTGGTGCTCTACGACCTTAAGATCTTCGATCCCGTGGAACACAAGCGTATCATCGGGGCGGACAACCGGCTCATACTGGAAAACTACCGGCGGCTCATACAAGCCGGGGCGCGGGTATGGGTACGGACTCCGGTCATTGAGGGGGCGACCGGCAGCCCGGCGAACATCAGGGCACTGGGCGCTTTTATCCGGGAAGCCGGAGTCCCGGATAAATGGGAACTCTGCTCTTTCAACAACCTCTGCCGGGATAAATATGAAAGGCTGGACCTGGACTGGCAGTATAAAAACGCCGGCCTTACCCGGAAGGAAGATATAGAAAATCTGCGGAATATCGCGGCGGAATATGTACCCTGCGCGGTGTACAGCGGAACTACCGTATAGCGGAAAAACGGTACGGAAACAACGCAGCTGCCGCCCGGTGACGGGACAATGATAGTGAGGATGCGAAAATTGTAGAACAGGCAAAGTCCGTTCTGAAACAGTTGTCCCGGTGTTTTCCTCTGACGGCTTCTGAATCCCGGTTTTCGTATCGCCTCTTCAATACGAATCGATGATCTCCTGTTCAATCCCCAGGCCGGTCTCTTCAATCACTTCGATGAGCCCCCGGATCCCCTCAAGATTCCGGGTTGCCCCGGTGATGAGGGATGCCCGCCGCAGCATAGACGCTTCCAGTCTGCGCCCGTAACAACGGTATTGCTCGAAAGTTTCGCGGTCCATCCGCACCGGCGTCACCGGCTTTCCCGCCATGGCCGCAAGTTCCTGGAGGATAAGGATGCCGTCTATGTC
>JAIRSL010000215.1 GCA_031255475.1 Treponema sp. | reverse complement strand
CTCAAGGTAAGGGTAATCCTCAATGCCGCAAGTACCGAATACAAACATGCTCAGTACAACGGCAAAAAACGCCGATTTTTTTAAGAATTCAAGCCCGAAAGCGCAATGATTCTGCTGTTTGCCAAATTTATCCATATTGTCTCGCCGGGCCATTTTTCGACAAGCGTCCGGTACGCTTCAAGGGCGGCTTCCGTATCCTGCTGTTCTTCCCGGAGCCTTCCTATGGCGAACTGAGCCTTAGCCGCCTGGGGAAAAGAATCCGCGTATTTCAGGACTTCCGCGTAATGATCAACGGCGTCCCCTATATTCCCGCCTTCTTCGGCGGCAACCGCCGCGTTAAACAGGGCGACCGGAACGAGGTAGGTCTTACCCCCCTTTTTAGCCGCCTGCACCCAGGCGCTTTCCGCATCCTGCCAGTTCTTCCTGTCCGCGTGGATGGACGCCGTCAGCATATAGGCGCGGACGCCGGCATACCCAAAAGCCTTCGCCGCATAAGTCGAAACTTCGTCAAGCAGCGTTTTTACGTCTTCTTCCTTCGCGGGATCGTTTATGTCAAACCGGAGTTCCTCATACCGGTCATTGAAGGCCTCAACTTTTTTTATCCCCTGAGCCGTCACCGCATCCTTGACGGATAATCCCGCGATAAAACCGGCAAGAAGGACAATGACCACAATCCCTCCCGTGATAAGCGCTTTCCGGTTTTTTTGAATCACTTCGACAATCGATTCACCGATATTCAGTTTTTCGGCTTTTTCTTCTTTATTTGCCGTATTCGCCATATCCTAATTCTCCTTAGGGTTTAGTGATCCCAAGATTTACTAAACCTAATTCTTTTATAAGCCTGGACAGGTATGTCCGCTGTATATCCAGCACTTTTGCCGTTTCGGTTTGATTCCAGTTGTTTTCTTCCAGAACTTTTTGAATAAAGTGGGCCTTAAAAACCGTAATGGCGCTCTTCAAATCCCGGCTCCCCTCCCCCGCCTGCACCTGAGGGGCCGGCCCCGCGTTAAGGAAGAGGTCTTCCCGGCGTATCCATTCGCCGTTGCCGATAATGCAGGCCCGCTCAACGCAGTTTTCCAGTTCCCGCACGTTGCCGGGCCAGGAATACGCCAGCAGGGATTCCATGGCCTCGTTGGAAAAACCTTTGAACTGCTTCTTGTTTTTCTTGCAGGCCTGCGCAAAAAAGAAGTTGGCAAGTTCAGGGATGTCCTCCGGGCGCTGCCGCAAGGGCGGTATATAAAGCGGCAGAACATTTAAACGATAGTAAAGATCCCGCCTGAATTCCCCTCGCTCCACCTGGGTTTCTATATCCCTGTTGGTAGCCGCCAGAATTCTGACATCCACCGTAACCGATACGTCGGAACCGACCTTCTCAAAGGTTTTCTGCTGAATGACCCTGAGGAGTTTTGCCTGAAGCGGCAGGGGAAGATCCCCTATCTCGTCGAGGAACAGGGTGCCTCCGTCGGCCATTTCAAACCGGCCGCGCCGGGTCTGAACGGCGTCGGTAAAAGCCCCTTTGACGTGGCCGAAAAGCTCGCTTTCCAAAAGCCCTTCCGGAAGGGCCGCGCAGTTTAAGCGGACAAAGGGCTGGGCGTTCCTGGGGCTGCGGACATGTATCTGCTCGGCGAAGAGTTCCTTCCCCACCCCGCTCTCTCCCAGGATAAGCACCGAAGAATCGGTCTGGGCAACGCGATCTATAAGATCGATGATGGATAAAATAGCTGGACTTTTTGCCACAAAGGTATGATAGCCCTGATCGGTCTTAAGCCGGTCCTGGAGCAGTTGGATGGTATCGCGGGCCTTCTCAAAACTTTGGGCGTTCTGAATGGTTATCGCCGCCTGATTGGCGAAAATTTCGAGCCATTCAAGATCGTCCTGGGTAAAATACTTGCCGTTTTTTTTGTTGATAAGCTCAATGACCCCTATGCACTTATCCTTAATCCGCATGGGGACCGCCATCATGGTCTTGGAGGAGTACCCTATCTGCTTTGCAATGGACTGAAGATGCCGTTTGTCGCTTTCCACATCGTTGACCAACAGCGATTTATTGTGCTGGGCAACCCAGCCGGCTATGCCCTCCCCTATTTTAACCGTGAATTTTTTTACATCCGGGCCCTTGATCCCCAGGGCAACCTCAAAGTAGAGCTCGCCGGCCTTTTCATTGACCAGGAGCAGACTCGAAGACTCGCCCTCGCTCAACCGGGTTGCCGAACCGACAATCTGGGTCAAAAGGGCGTGAACGTCCGTATAATTCGAGTTAATAAGATTGTTAATCTCAATCAACGTATTAAATTTTTGAACATCAATGGTTGACAGCATACCCTGCGGTCTTCTAACTCTCGCCGGAAGCATCCCCGTCGGGAGTACCTTTAGATTTTAAGAAATCTCCCAAGGTGAAGGTGGAACCGTCCGATTCGTCCGCCGCCATATACCGGGAAATCTCGTCCCGCTGAACCTTCTTTTGATAGTCCCGGATGGAGAACGCGACTTTCTGTTTATCACTCTGAATCTCCAGGATTACCGCTTTTACCTTGTCGCCCACATGGTATTTCTTCAAGGCGTCGTCGGGATTTTCCTCCCTGGTTTCCGGCAGGTTCGACTTGTGGACGAGACCCTCAATGCCACCCGGAACCCGCACGAAAAGGCCGAAATCGGTGACGGAAGACACTTCGCCTTCCACCAGGGAACCGCTCTTGTAGGCCGCCGCAAAATTCTGCCAGGGATCTTCCTCAAGCTGTTTAATGCCCAGCCTGATGTTCCGGTCGTGGCGGTCCACGCCGATAACGATAACTTCCACTTCCTGGCCGGCGGAAAACTCGCTGCCGGGATGTTTGACCTTTCTGGTCCAGGAAATATCGTCCCCGTGGAGGAAGCCGTCTATACCTTCTTCCAGTTCGATAAAAGCGCCGGCGTTGGTTATCTTGGTTATCTTTCTCTTGAGCCTGGTCCCCACAGGATATTTCTCTTCCACGCTGTCCCAGGGATTGATCGATACCTGCTTGAGCCCCAGGGATACACGGCCGACCGAGAGGTCATACCCCAGAATCATGCACTCCACTTCATCGCCTATGGACAGAATTTCTCCGGGCTTCTGGATTTTCTTTACCCAGGAAAATTCCGAGATGTGGGCAAGCCCTTCAATACCCTCTTCCAACTCTATAAAAGCGCCGAAATCGGTCAGCTTGGTCACCTTGCCCTTCACAATGTCATTGACGTGGTATTTATCTTCAAAGTGAACCCAGGGATCATCGGAGAAATGCTTAAGGGACAGGTTAATCCGCTTCTCCACCGGGTCTATGCGGAGCACTTTCAGGCGTATCTCCTGGCCTTTCTTCACGAAGTCCTTGGGCCTGGTGACGTGGCCCCAGCTCATGTCGTTAATATGGAGAAGCCCGTCAAAGCCGCCCAGGTCTATAAAAGCGCCGAAAGAGGTGAAACTCTTCACGATCCCCGTCACTTCCGATCCGATTATGGTGTTTTCAAAGAATGCGGCCCGTTTCTTTTCGATTTCTTCTTCAAGCAGCTTCCGGCGGTTTACGACGATGTTGACCTTGCCGTCGGAATACAGCCGTTCCACATAGAACTGCGTCTTAAACTCCAGCAGCCGTTCCGGTTTATCAATCTTCTGGGCATCGGCCTGGCTGATAGGCAGGAAGGCGTGTACGCCGGAACCCAGGTTGACATCGTATCCCCCCTTGACGAGTTTCTCCACGGTTCCTTCCACGCTGGCATGATCCTGGAACGCCTGGCGGAGGTTCTTCCAAAATATCTTAACGTCCGCTTTCTGTTTGGAAACAATAACTTCCCCGTACTTGTTTTCCTTGGCAACGAGAATCACCGAAACCGTGTCCCCGACTTTCGGGACTTCCGTAAATTCCGCAATGGGTATCTTCCCTTCCGACTTATACCCCACATCAATAAATACCTGATCCGGCGTAACCTGAATAACCTGGCCGGTAATCAACTGGCCTTCTTCAAGCTGCTCAAGGGTTTTAAGATACTGTTCCTGTAACTGTGTCTGGATATTCTCTGAAGAACTTTTTGCCTCATCCAACGGATTGGTGTCCGATTCCACTTCCATCTGCCCCATGGTTGATCCTTCTATCTGTATTTTCTCTATCAATTTCTCATAAACTTGGCTTATGGTCAAGTCCGATGTGTCCAAATACCATACTCCGGGAGCGATTTTTAAGCTCCCCTCTTCCTTATTTTTGTCTATCGCGTCCCGTTCTTCAATAGCCTTTTGAATTTCTTCCAGGCCGAGCCGGGAAACCCCCTGATCACGGCGCCGCCTGGCCCTCATGGCCGGGGAAGCGTCCAGGTAAAACCGGTATTCCGCTTCGGGGAATACCACGGTGGTCATGTCCCGTCCCTCTACCACAACGTTGATCCCCCGCGCGATACGGCGTATAAGGCCGTTTATCACATGCCGTATAGGCGTTATCGCCGACAAGGGGGCGCTGAACCGGTCTATCTCGTCGGTATGCAGGAGAGGGGTCACCTGTTCCCCATCAAGATACACGTCGTCCCCGCGGTACTCAATGGCCGCCTGCCGGGCGTATTCCAGCGCCTTTTCAGGATCCGCCGGATCTATCCCCGCGCGGAGGCATCCCAGGGTGACGGCCCGGTACAAATTCCCCGAATTGATGTAGGTAAACGCCCCGCCGGGGAGTTCAAGCCGCCCTGCCAACAGCTTTGCGATGGTACTCTTGCCGGATCCCGCCGGCCCGTCAATAGCAATAACCAAATGCCCGCTCCTTTGCCTCAGTATCGTATCCCGCCGCTTTTTCTTAATCCCCGTATCTCCGCTTCCGTCAGGGGCCGCGATTCACCGGGGCGCAATTCACCGATATTAACCGGCCCTATACGGACCCGGTGCAGTTTCTCCGGATGCAGATGAAAATGGGAAAAAACCCGCCGGATTTCCCGGTTTTTCCCCTCAATAAGCACCACCCGCAAGGTACGGCCGCCCAGCCGGTCTATGCTCCGGGCCTGGTAACGGATGCCTTCGATAACGACTCCCCGGCTAAAGGCTTCCGGAACTTCGTCGGGTATGCGGCCCGACGCTTCCACCAGGTATTCCTTCTCTACCTCCCGGCCGGGATGACTGACGACGGCGGCGAAATCCCCATCGTTCGTAAACAGGACCAGCCCCGAGGACCGGTAGTCAAGGCGGCCGACCGTATACATCCGTTCCCGAATGTCCCCCGGAAGGAGGTCCAGGGCCAGGGTCCGTCCCTGGGGATCGAAGGAACTGCACAGGTACAGGGGCGGCTTGTGCAGAGCGATATACCGGAGTTGCGTCTCCGGTTTGACGGGAACGCCGTCAAGACGCACCTCATCGCCGGGCCCCACCTTTACCCCCAGTTCCGTTACCTTCCGTCCGTTCACCTCCACGCGGCCCGAAAGGATGAACCGTTCGGACGCCCGGCGGGAAGCAGCGCCGGCGTGGGCGAGGTACACCTGGAGCCGCAGTGTTTTTCCGCCCCCCTTCCCCCCGGACAGAGGCGATCCCGTCCCTTCCGGCAGAAGGACGCCGGGTTTATTCGTCTCCGGTAAGCTCAAACCGGTCGTTCTCCATTTCGTTGAGTTTCGGCAGATCCGCGATGCTTTCCAGGCGGAAAAATTTCAGGAAATCCCTGGTAGTACCGTACTGTATCGGCTTTCCAGGAGCATCCTTCTTGCCGGTTTCCCGGATAAGGTTCTTTTCCAGCAGAAGGCGTATCATGGTGTCCGCCTGTACTCCCCGGATCTGCTCTATTTCGCTCCTGGTTATGGGCTGTTTATAGGCGATAATCGAAAGGGTTTCCAGGGCGGCCTTGGAAAGTTTGGCTTCGTTCTTCTTCCCGTACCGTTCCCTCAGGGTATCCCAATACTCTTTTTTGGGAGAAATCATCACGCCCCCGCCTATACGGGACAGTTCCACGCCCGAATCCTGCCGGGTATACCGTTCTTCCAGGTTTTCCAGGGCCTTGACCGCTATGTCCCTGGAAAGCCCGGAAATGCGGGCCAACGCCGCTTCGTCCAGGGGATCGGCCTCAAGGTAGAGAATGGCTTCTATCAGGGCGGTTTCTTTTTCCAGGGATACCTCCATCAATCACCCCCGGCCGCCGCGGAAGGAACGGGCGATCCGGCCACAGGCGGCGGCGCAGGGCGGGGACGGATAACAATATCCCCAAACATGCGGTTCTGGAAGATGAGGACCATACGGAATTTTACGGCCTCCAAAACGGCGAGAAAGGCGCATATAATATCCATGATTGAACCGTTCCGTACCACAAGATCCGCGAAGTAACATTCCCGGCGGGTTTCAAGCAGTTCCGTCATAAGGGCTATCTTTTCGTTGATCGAAACTTCTTCGTACAGGTCAATGATGCGTTCATCGGAAAGGTCATTCATAAGATTGGAAAAGGTCTTGAGAAGGTCCCAGACATCGACTTTTTCCCATAATTCTTCATCGGTAAAGGGCAGGGGCCGCTGGAGTTTCTTCCGTTCTATGACCCATTCGGCTTCCCGTTCCTTTTCTTCCATTAATTCGGAAAGTTTTTTGAATTTTTGATATTCGATGAGCTTTTCTACAAGTTCCTGCCGGGGATCCTCCACATCGTCTTCAATATCCACGTCTACCGGCAGGAGCATCCTGGATTTAATATACAACAGCGTGGACGCCAGAACATGAAATTCCGTCAGATCTTCCAGATCGAGTTCAGTGGCGTAACTCAAATAGCCCAGATACTGTTCAGTTATCTGGGCTATGGGAATGTCGTAAATGTTTACTTCGTTTTTTTTTATCAAAAAGAGCAGAAGATCCAGGGGGCCTTCAAATTCCTTCACCCTGAAACTGCGGCCGGCGCCGGATTGTATCGCTTCCATCTATTCTTTAATTATAGCCCTCCCGGCCCGGTGAGTAAATACCCCTTAAAAGAGCCCGCCGGCAGGATCGGGGTTCTTCCTGGGTCGTCCCACGGGCCTGGGCGCGGGAACCGGCCCGCCTTTGGGGTTTGCCCCCCTCTCCGCCCCGCCCCGGAAAGGCGCGGGCTGGGACGGATGCGGGGCGGCAGGTTTCGGGGGAACCCGCCCGGCGGCATCCGCGGCAGGAGGCGGCTTGACACCCCCCGGCGGCGGGACAGCGGGTTCCGGGGAAACCGGCCTGACGCCGGGATCACCTGACGCCGGTTTTACCTCCGCGCCGGTTCCCGGTTCCATAACGGTAACGGGAACCGCAGCGGGTTCCGGGACTACGGAGGCGGGTTCCTCCGCCGGGGGAGCGGCGGCCGTACCGGTTCCGGGGGCTTTCCTGTTCCCCCGGGGGAATTCCCGGCCGGGGAACATGATCTTCCGCAGCTTTTCCTCAAATTCCGCGACAAGTTCGGGCTTGGTTTCCAGGAAAGCGATAACATTGTCCCGGCCCTGACCGATTTTCTCTTCCCCGT
>JAIRSL010000214.1 GCA_031255475.1 Treponema sp. | reverse complement strand
TTTTATGGGAAACGGAAAGAATATTCTTATCATCGGCGGAGGGTACGGAGGAATCGCGGCGGCAAAAAAGCTGGCGAAAAAGTACAAACATGACGGTAGTGTTACTATCACTTTGATAGACAGGCATCCCTTCCACACCCTGATGACGGAACTCCACGAAGTTGCGGGACACCGCGTTGAACCTGATTCGGTGCGGGTTCCTTACGCCAAGATATTTGGGGCTTCCAAAGTCAAGGTGATCCTTGACACTGTTGTTTCCGTTGACTTTGAAAAGAAACAGGCCTGTTCCGCCGTGCGGGTCTATGATTACGATTATCTGATTCTGGGCAGCGGCGCCGAGCCGGAGTTCTTCGGTATTCCGGGGATTAAGGAAAATTCCTTTACCCTTTGGTCTTTCGATGACGCCATGAAGCTCCGCTACCATATCGATGATATTTTCGAGAAGGCGGTAGCTGAACAGGATCGCGCTAAGCGCCGGAAGATGCTGACTTTTGTCGTGGCCGGAGGGGGCTTTACGGGAATCGAAATGGCCGGCGAGCTTCTGGAATGGCGGGATGTCATGTGCGCCAAATGGCTGATTGCAAAAAACGAGGTATCTATTACGGTAGTGGAGGCCCTGCCGAACATTCTGCCCATGCTGGAAGAAGATCTGCGGGACAACGTTGTCTATTATATGAAGCATCACGGGGCGGAGCTTCTGGTAAATACCCCTATTGTGGGCGCCGAGTCGGGAGTGGTCAAGCTCCGGGACGGTTCCGTTCTGGAAACCGGTACTTTCATCTGGACCGCCGGCGTTACAGGCTGCGCCTTCGCCGAATCCCTGGACCTTGCCAAGGGACCTTTCGGCAGAGATCTTGAAAATTCCGGGGACGGCCCCCCCAAGAGGAACCGCCGGGGACGGCTCCTGGTCACCGACGAAATCCGCTCAGCGGATCATTCCTGTGTGTTCCCGGTAGGGGATAACCTCTGGTTCATGGAAAATGAAAAGCCCCTGCCTCAAATCGTGGAAACTGCGGTGCAGACCGGCGAGACCGCGGCTCACAATATTATTGCGGATATTGAGGGATACCCGGCGAAAAAATTCAAATCTAATTATCACGGCTTTATGGTTTCCGTGGGGGGCAGGTATGCCGTCTCCAACGCGATGGGCATCAAACTGTCGGGCTTTTTCGCCATGGCTATGAAGCACATTGTCAACCTCCACTACCTTATCGGGGTCGCCGGGTTCAACCAGTGCTGGGAATATATCAAGCATGAATTCCTGGACATGCGGCATGGCCGTTCTTTTATCCGCGGCTTTGGGGCGTACAAAACCAGGGGTTACTGGCTCCTTCCCCTCCGGCTTTGGCTGGGGCTTATGTGGGTTTTTGAGGGTATCAATAAAATCGGCGAAGGCTGGCTTTCCTGGAGCCAGGGCAGCAAATCGGGCTGGATGTTTTCGTCCGGCGTGGTACAGTCCGGGGCGGAAGCCGTAAGCGCCGCAAGCGTAACGGACACGGCGGGAGACCTCTTCGGCGGCGGGGTGGACGATCTCTTTGGAACTGCGGTGGATACGGCGGAAGACCTCTTCGGCAGCGCCGCCGAGGCGGTTTCGGGCGCTACGGCCGATGCGGTAAGCGCCGCCAGCGAGGCAGCGGTCGATGTGGTAAGCGCCGCCAGCGAGGCAGCGGTTGACGCGGTAAGCGCCGCCAGCGAGGTAGCGGCTGACGCGGTAAGCGCCGCCAGCGAGGCAGCAGTTGACGCGGTAAGCGCCGCGTCGGGAGCGGTGGAAGGAGCCTTTCAGGGCGTCTGGGACCTGAGCAAGTCCATATTCGATTCCAACGGAGTGGTGGCCGTATGGTTCAGGACTACCTTTATGGACGGTATCGCCGCCCATATTCCCTTCCAAATGTTTCAGTTAACGGTCGTTCTGGTGGAAATAGGTATCGGCCTTGCCATGATGGGTGGTTTTTTTACCTGGTGGGCGGCGGCGATTTCGATTGTCATGTGCCTGGTATTCACCCTTTCGGGGATGTTTGCCTGGAATCAGGTTTGGTTCCTCTTTGCCGGGTTCCTCCTGCTTGGCGGCGCCGGCAGGGCTTTCGGGCTGGACTGCTGGATAGTTCCCTTCTTCAAGAAATGGTGGAATGGGACCAGGTTTGCCCGCCGGCATTACTGGTATCTTGACGGGCCCTCGAAATAAGTATCTGTAAAACCGATGACCTCTTACTGGAATGATTTTTCCGGAATACCGGAGGCCTTGGAAGAGGTTTCCGGTATTATACGGAGTTCATCGGCATCGAAAAATCCGATTATCTCCAACGGATTGACGGCGCTTTTCGACGGGAAGGGCAAACTGCTCAGGCCGGGGCTGTTCCTCATAGCCGCACAATTCGGCAAAATCCGGGCAAAGCACTATAAACTTGCGGCCGCTCTGGAAATGCTCCACATGGCCACCCTTATCCACGACGACGTGATCGACGATTCCCCGCTGCGCCGGGGGTTTCCCGCAGTACATACCCGTTTCGGAAAGCGGGACGCGGTGCTTATCGGGGACTATCTTCTTTCCCGGTGTTTCCGTATTACCGCGGAGTACACCTCTCCCCGGAACGCCCTTAATCTGGCCCGGCTCATTTCGATTATCTGTACCATGGAAATTGAGCAGAATAACGACCGGTTCAGGAACAATATTTCCCTGCGGAGTTATCTGCGGAAAATTATGGGAAAATCGGCTCTGCTTTTTTCCCTGGCCTGCTATGCCGGGGCTCATGAGGCAAAGGCCCCCAGGGAAGTATGCGAACGGCTCCGGCGGATAGGGTACAACATCGGTATCGCCTTTCAGATCATCGATGACATTCTGGATTATACGGGAAATCAGGATACGGTACGGAAGTCTCTGGGGAACGACATTACCGCGGGCCTGGTCACCCTGCCGGTGCTTTGCGCCCTGCCGCTGGACAATACGGGAACCTTGCGGGATATTTTTTCCCGAACGGTTTTTACCGCCGAAGAAGGGGCGCTTATCTTTGACCTGGTGCTCCGGTCCGGCGGGGCCGAGGCTGCGGGTAAATACGCCGAAAGCTACACCAACCGGGCGCTTCGGGAAATCGGCGTCCTTCCTCCGGGGAAGAACCGGGACATGCTGGAAACCCTGACCCTGCGGCTCCTGGTTCGGGAACGATAGGCCGGTTGAAAAATCCCTGAAAATGCCGTACCGTATTCATTGTACCGTACCGCACGGCGGGCCGCGATGCACACATAACCGGTACGGCTGCCTTTAGATGAAACGAAAAACGGAGTATCCCATGATTCTTGCCATTCAGGAATCCGTCCTTTTGGAAATTGACGTGCAAAATGATTTTTGTCCTTCCTATATTACGGCTTCGGGGGAAAAACGGCCTCCGGGGGCGCTGGCGGTAGCCGGGGGGGACGCCGTGATAAGGCCTTTAAACGCCCTGGCGGTCCGGTTCGCCGGAGAAGGGGGCAGGGTGATAGCTACTGCGGACTGGCATCCGGCCGGGCATTGTTCTTTCGCCGCCTCTTACGCCGGGAAAAAGCCGGGGGACGCGGTTTCCCTGCCCGGCGCGGGGGAGCAGGTTCTCTGGCCGGCCCACTGCGTTCAGGGAACGGAGGGGGCGGCTTTTCATGACCGGCTGGATTTGCGGCCGGTGAACTTCATCATCCGTAAGGGGTTCAGGCGGAACCTGGATTCCTATTCGGCGTTCTTTGAGAACGACCGGAAAACCCCGACCGGCCTGGACGGGTTCCTTAAAGGGCTGGGTGTCAAAACCGTGGTTCTGGGCGGACTGGCTACCGATTACTGCGTATTGTACAGCGCCCTGGACGCCGCCGCCCTGGGGTACAGGACGGTCGTCCTTAAAGACGCGATCCGGGGGGTTGGCTTGCCGGAAGGTTCCGTGGAAAAGGCCCTTGCGGACATGGAGGCCGCCGGGATAGTCCTCCTCGACTCGGGGGAATTGGCGTGAAAAGCCTTTCGGCCCTGTTTACGGACTTTTACTCCCTTACCATGGCTCAGGGGTACTGGAAAAAGGACTTGAACCGCCGGGCCGTTTTTGAAATGTTTTTCCGCCGCCAGCCCTTTGACGGGGGGTTTGCCGTGTTCGCGGGCCTGGGAACCCTGCTGGAAAACATCCGGGGCCTGAGGTTTTCCGGCGAGGACATCGGTTACCTCAGGGGACTGGGTATCTTTGAGGAAGGGTTCCTTTCGTACCTTACGGACTTCCGCTTTACCGGGTCCCTCTGGGCCATGGACGAGGGCAGGGTGGTGTTTCCCCAGGAACCCCTTATCCGGGTGGACGGCGGGCTTATCGAGTGCCAGATTTTGGAAGGAATCATCCTTAACACCGTCAACTTTCAGAGCCTTATTGCCACAAAGACGGCGCGGGTATGGCTGGCATCCGGGAAGGGGACGATCATGGAGTTCGGCCTCCGCCGGGCACAGGGCGCGGACGGGGCTATGTCCGCTTCCCGGGCGGCCTTCATAGGCGGGGCCTCGGGTACGTCAAACACGGCGGCGGGGAAGGCGTTCGGCATTCCCGTGATGGGAACCATGGCCCATTCCTGGGTTATGGCCTTTTCAAGCGAAGAAGAGGCTTTTTCGGCGTATGCGGAAATCTACCCCAAACATCCGGTTTTCCTCATCGATACCTACGACACCTTAAAGAGCGGGGCGCCCAATGCGATAACCGTGGGGAAACGCCTGGCCGCGCAAGGGCGGAATTTCGGGATACGCCTGGATTCGGGGGACATCCACTACCTTTCGGTGGAAGTGAGGAAGATGCTGGACGCCGCCGGGCTTTTCGACGCCACCATCGCGGTGTCCAACGATCTGGACGAGTCCATCATCCAGACCCTTACCAACGCGGGTGCGCCCGTCAATTCCTGGGGCGTGGGAACCCGGATGGTGACCGGCGGCGAAGACGCGGCGTTCACCGGGGTGTACAAGCTCATCGCCAAAGAAGACGCTTCGGGACGCCTCCTCCCGGCGATCAAGTTCTCCGACAATCCGGAAAAAACCACCACTCCCGGCATCAAGCAGGTGTGGCGGATCAGGGATTCCCAGGGAATGGCCCTGGCGGATGTTCTGAGCCTGGAAGAAGCCGGTGACGGTTCCGCAGACCGTATACGGCCGGGACAGCGCTATGCCTTCTGGCATCCCTCGGCGGATTACCGCCGCTTTTACCATGTCCCCGTAAGCAGTCCGGAGCCGCTCCTTAAACTCCGCCTGAAAGACGGGGAGCCTGCCGGGAAAGAACCTTCCCTGGAAGACATACGCCATCTTGTTAAGGAAGATCTGGATGCCTTCGACCGGAGTTATAAACGGTTCTTGAATCCTCATATCTACAAGGTATCGATCACCTGTGGGGTAAGGGATCTTAAACTGGAACTCATAAAAAATTACCTGGGAGATTTATAGTATCTGCATGGATGATACGAACACCGATCTTTACGCCATGATGCGGCAGTACCCTCCCGATTCTCCCGCGTGGAGCGTGGTAGATGCTTTTGACGCGGTTACCAACGGTATAGACAACCCTGAAAGTTTTGCCCGCATGGAAGAACTTAGGGAAAGCCGGCTGCAACCGTGGAAATATCTAATATACGGAATCCGTTCCCTTTACTCAGGCGATATTCCCGGATGCCGCGCCGCCCTGGAAACCATAGACGAAAATTCCGCCCCCGCCGTGCTGAAGCCCCTTTTCCGGGCCTGGATAGCCCGGCAGGGAGCAGGTCGCCGGGAAACTTTTTTTGACGAGCTTTCGGGCGCCTGTAAGGCGGTGATCGGCCTTTACCGCCGCCTTCTTGTGGCGCCCCATCCCCTTTCCCTTCTGGCGGAACAGGCCGAGGAAGCCCTGAACCACGGGCTGGTGGAACAATTCGCTTTTTTAGCCGGCAAGATCATGAAGTCCCTCCAGGAGCAGAAACACGGGGACGGCCCCCTCCTGGCCCTGCGTTATGTCCGGTACTGTCTGAACCTGCTGGACAAGGCCGGCTGGGAAGACGCGGACTTCTTTTCCGTGACGGTGAAAACCCTGGGCGAGGCCGACGGTTTTTGTGTTCTGGGTCTTGCCCTTATAGGCAAAGACAATGAAGCCGCCGCCGCCGCCCTTGAAAAAGCCCTGGCTTCCGGCGGCGGCCGTTTCCTGGACGCGGCCATGGCGTCCCTCATTGCCGGCTTCCTCCCGGTCCTGAGGGATCGGGGCGTACGGGGCCGGCGGATTTCCGGGGCATGGCCCGCTCATCCGGCCGGCGGCCAACTGGAACTATTTGGGGGAATCTATGGATAAAGACGAGGTTCTGGCCCTCCTTGAGGGAAAATTCGCCGCCGTCAAACATTCCGCCGGGAAGGAAACGATAAACCGCCTTGCCGCCGTCCTGACGGTCCCCGCTTCTTTTGAGGAACTGGAATGGGAACTACCCCCCATGGCCCGTTACGTCGGTCCCGGCGTCTGGATGGACGCGATTAAAGCAGGCGGGAATTAGCCCGCCGGGGTTGAGCCGGCGGTTACGATGTATTTCTTTCTTTTCTAACAGCGTCTAGTAAAAATCGGATGAATTTGGTATGCTGGCGGTATATTCAGGTGTGCTCCCGGATTGTTGATTGGAAGGCCGGGTACATACCCAAGAGCGTTTACCAGTTCGCGGGGAGTTTCAGGTCCCGGTTGTGCGGGACTTCCCATGATTCGGAAGGGGGAAAGACCGGCAGACGGTATCCCCAGCCTTAAAAGAGATTTATATTTTTTCGAAATATTTTTTTAAGGAGCGTTTATGAAACTTGAAATCCGTTATGCCGAACATCCGGGCGATGTAAAGCGGTACGACACCCAAACCCTGCGGGACCATTTTCTTTTTGAAAAGGTCTTTATCAAAGACGAAATAAACCTTTGCTACAC
>JAIRSL010000209.1 GCA_031255475.1 Treponema sp. | reverse complement strand
ACCAGGTATGTACTGATTTCCTGAGTGATACTTTTGGTAAAAGCCGCCTCTATGGCCCGTTCCCCGGATTCAAGCAGATCCGATGAATCCTCGTAAAGACCGGCGTAATGGGCCAGCATTCCCTTGTCCAGGTAGTACAAAATAGTATCCCAGCCTGTATAGAGGAGTCTCTTTTTCTTTTCCAGAAGGGCAGCGCCGCCGGCATAATCACTGTCTTCCACCTTCCCGTCGACCCGGGAGAAGCGGGTGGAGGCGCAGGAAGAAAGCAGGAATAGGACAACAAGGGGAAAAACCAGCAACCTGCCGCGCTTGTTGTTTTTTGCGTCGCCCTGCGCCCTAAAAACCATAATCTGCGGACGGCCTGCGGCTAAAGCTGCCTGGCAGTTTGCGGGGTGGAAAACCGCCTGATCGGTATTTTTTGGGGATTTCATGCGCGAAACGCAACAAACTGCCGGGGGCTTCATGCCTTTCCTTGATCAGCGTCCGTCATCTGTCCGCAAAGCAGCCGGCTTTGTGGACAGACGCTGATTAGAACTTCGCCCTCGGCTGTTTAATCACCTTTTTGATTTCGTTGTTGCTGCCAAGCCAAAGCCGTCTGTTGGTTTCCAGATCGGTAATCTCCGCTCCCACAAAATAGGTGCGGGTAGAGGTATTCCCCGCCCGGTCAACCACCGTCTTGACCGATCCGGTAAGCAGGAAATCCGCGCCGGTTTCGTTGGCCAGGGCTTTGGCGGTCGCCTCGCTGGCGTTTCCCTGCTGATCCAGGCGCTCGGCCCGCAGGGCTTCCCTGGTTGCCCCTCCGGCCACAAAGTCCGCCCTGCCGCTGTTGAAAATAGCCCGCTCCATGATATCGGCAATAATGCTGGTGTCGATATGTTCGTCGCTCTCGTTCCGGAAAGGACCTACCAGGAACACCGGGGACCCTCCTATTTGGGCCAGGGCTATACTCATCCGGGGGGAATCGAGACAATCTTTGACGAGACTGTCGCAAACGATACGGATGTCGCTGTCATTCCAGTAACCGCTTAAATCCACAACCGTACTTGAGTCTACCCGGCTGACCTTGGGCGTTGAACTACAGCCGCCTAGTATTGGCAGAACAATACAGAAAACCGGAAACAGAATCTTTTTATTCATCACCATTTCTCCTGAACGTCTTTTTGAACATCTCTTTCGTCTTTATACTCAAATTTCCCGGAATTTTCAATGATTCGGGACTGTTTCAAATTTTAGCGCAAGGCGCGGCAAACTACGATTTCGTTTCCCCTTCCGCCCCGTCTTCCTCCCGGGAAGGAGAACGGGCAAGGGCCAGGGTCCAAACCGCCCTGCTGAACGGATCGATCCACGTATCCAGAACGTAGAAGCCCTCGATGCTCAGGGCCGATGAAGTCGAAATCTCCACGGCTCCGCTGTACCCGAAAGCGCCGCTTTTCTGGGCGTCCCCTATGCCGCTCCTAACCTGTCCGGACAAGTTTCTGATAACGGCAAAAGCGGCGGCTTCGCCGGAATCGTTTACCGTATCCCGATGGTAAGCCCGCCGATCCGCGACGCCAATCCCGTACACATAACCGGGAACCTCCCCGGGCGGCGTGTTCACCCAGCCGGGAGGGCCCCCGGCGGAAGGCTCTGCCGGAACACCGGTAAAGGGCGGGCTTGTCTCTCCGGTCCGGGGATACCGGGCCCGGACAAACAGGGAATTCTCCCACTGGAGAACATCCCGGGCCTCGTCGTAAACCAGGTCTTCAGTGTACTTTAGATAATCTTCGTCATAGATCAAGCTGGAAACCGTATCGGCGCGGTACTCAAAAAACCCGCTTCCCGTCTCCACATGGGATTCGTAGCGGCCCTGAAGGAAATAGTACATGGCCACCTTCCTAGCCGCGTCTTCCAGGGCCAGCCGGACGGACTCTTCCCGCGTGCTGCGGATCGCTGAAGCTCCGATAAAAAACAGAAACTCCGGAGAAGGGGTGGTGTCCCAGAATCCGGAAACCCTGAAAACCGGATGTTCGTTCAAGGCTTCCCGGGGCAGGGAGGAAGATGCCGCCGGCCGGGTTTGGGATGAAAGCCCCGGACCCGAACCGGCGGAAAGCCCCGTGCAGGCAGAAAGAAAAACAACAACCGGGACGAGCAGTACCGGATGTACGGTTTTGCGCAGGCGCGGCAAATTGTTAGGGGCTGATCGTTTTATTCGGATCGGAGCGGTATTTAGAGAGCTGATCGTCCATCATTTTTGCCGCCTCCATGGCCTTAAATTCCGCGTACCGGGCTGCCTCGTTGTCTACCACGTTTTGAATGGAACCGGCGGCGAATCTGGCGGCGTCCGTCTTGCTGTACACCACCCTGGCCCAGAGCGTACCGTCCGGGGCGGTCCAGATCTGGTCGCGCCGGGCCCCGGCTAACTGAGCCTGGGCGAGCTGGCGATTGATAGATTCCTGGAGTCCGATACTTGCCTGGTTGGCGGTCCCCATGTTCGCGTCCCGGGTATAGTCGGTGATCATCCCCTCAACGATGGTGTTAAGCTGCCGGGCAATATCCGCCCTGGCCCGGGTCTCGGCCATGGTTGTGGACATTTGGATATTGGACTGTCTTGCGTTACCGATTCCCCAAAGCGCGTCTTCCGGGGCCACATCGTTGATCCAGGGCGGAAGAACCACCTGGCCCGATCCGCCTGAACCGGGCTGGCTCTTGCAGCCAAAGGCCGACAAGGCCAGGAATAACACGGCAACGAGGGGGAATATCTTTTTCATAACAACTCCTTGTACTTTGTCCTTTTGATACGGACTGTTTTGGTAATCAACGACCTCGCCCTGAAGTCGAACCTGCGGTTCGGCGAGGTATGTTGTTCTCCCGTGGTGGTTAGACTCAGGATTCAATACCCTAAGAACGCCCTAAAGGTCACCGCGAACCGGTGAGCGGGCTCTCGGGTATTAAACCCTTCGCTGCGAATAAAAATCTGTCCGCAACGCAACCGATATTGTGGACAGATTTCAGTATAGCGCGGTTAGGATAATATTGCAATGCGCCTCTGGATAGACGCAGGATAAACGCATGGAAATGAAAAA
>JAIRSL010000202.1 GCA_031255475.1 Treponema sp. | reverse complement strand
CGTGCCCCCACAACTCCAGCCCCCGTGTGCGGTTGATGCGTCCCGAAGAAGTGATGGCGGAGATTGAGCCGTCCCTGGCCTTCATCCGGGGGGTAACGGTTTCCGGGGGGGAATGTACCTTATACCCGGATTTTCTGCGCGCCCTGGGCAGGCTTGTCAAAGCGAAATCCCTCACTTTTTTTCTGGACAGCAACGGGAGTTACGATTATGCCGGGGACCCCGATCTCATGGCGGTTACCGACGGGGTGATGCTGGATGTGAAGGCGGATCCGGACACGGCGGAGTACCGCCGGGTTACCGGGAGGAGGGACGGGGGCCTGCTGGAAAAGCTGGATTTCCTCGCCGGGACGGGAAAACTCTGGGAGGTGCGGACGGTGGTGAGTCCCGGCCTACGAAACGCCGCGTCACTGGTCGAAAAGGTCTGCCGCCGTCTGGCCGGAACTGCTGCCCCGCCCCGGTATAAGCTGATCCGGTATCGGCCGGCGGGAGTACGGCCGGCGGCGGCCGCGGCTTTGGCGGAACCGGACGCGGACCTGATGGATACCCTTGCCGCGATATGCGTAAAACATGGTATAAAGGCGGAAGTGGTATAACAGCATGAAGATAGCGGTGATAGGCGGCGCCAACGTAGACATAACCGGGATTTCGGCCGCGCCTCTGCGGGAACGGGATTCCAATCCCGCACAGGTGCATTTGAGCGGCGGCGGGGTTGCCCGGAATATAGCCTGTAACCTGGCGCGATTGGGCGCGGAAGTTACCTTTGCCGGCGCCGTTGGGGACGACGGGTTCGGGAAGTTCCTGCGGGAATCTATGGCCGAATCGGGCCTGGATGATTCGGCGTTGATAGTGCGGAAGGGGTTTTCCACCGGCCTGTACCTGGCGCTCCTGGAGCCGGCGGGGGATCTGTTCATCGCGGTGAACGATATGGCCGTGGTGGAATCCATAGGCCCGGCGGATGTGGAAGCCCTGAGGGATGTTATCGGGGCGGCGGACCTGGCAATTGTTGACGCGAATCTGCGCCCCGAAACCCTGGAAGCCCTGCAAGGTCTGGCGGCATCGGGCCGGACGCCCCTCATGGCGGACGCCGTATCGGTGAGCAAGGCGGAACGGCTTAGGGCCATACTCCCGGACCTTGCGGTGTTCAAGGCGAACCGCGCCGAAGCGGCGGCACTGGCCGGGTTTCCCCTGGACACGGACGAAGCCCTGCGGGAAGGCTGCCGCAGGCTCTCCGGCAGCGGGACAGTGGTCTGCCTTACCCTGGGAGACCGGGGGAGCTGCTACGGCTGCGGGGATGATTTCTTCAAACTGCCGGTCCTCCCGGCAGCGGTGGTGAATGTCAACGGCGCGGGGGACGCTTTTGCCGCCGGAGCCGCCTATGGCTTTTGCCGGGGCCGGGGGCTGGAGGAAGCCGCCGTATTCGCTTCGGCCTGCGCGGCGGTTACCGTGGAAAGCGGCGACGGGGTGAGCGCGGAACTCACCCTGGAAAGAGTTTTGGAACGGGCGGCCCGGTACCGGGCCTGAAAACAACAACCGGGATACGGGACCGCATGTTCCGCGTTATCCCTCAGGAGGCGTACATGTCAAAACCCTGGGACAAATACCTGGATGTCCTGCCGGAAGTCCGGCAAGCCCTGGATCAGGGAAAAGCCGTAGTCGCGTTGGAATCGACGATCATTTCTCACGGGATGCCCTATCCCGACAATCTCGACTGCGCGGCGAACTGCGAAAAGATAGTCCGCGATCACGGGGCCGTCCCCGCCACCATCGCCATTCTGGAGGGCCGCGTCAAAATCGGCGTTACCCGGACGGAGCTTGAGTACCTGGCGCGGGCCAAAAACGTGGTGAAGTGTTCCCGCCGGGACCTGGCCGCCGTGCTGGCCCTGGGACAGGACGGGGCGACAACGGTTGCCGCCACCATGATCCTGGCGGACCGGGCGGGCATACGCTTCTTCGCCACCGGCGGAGTCGGCGGCGTACACCGGGGCGCGGAAAACTCCATGGACATTTCCGCCGATCTGACCGAGCTTCAGACTACCGGCGTCTGCGTGGTTTCCGCCGGCGTCAAGAGCATCCTCGACATAGGCCGCACCCTGGAATACCTGGAAACACTGGGCGTTCCGGTAGTCGCCTTCGGTCAGAACCGCTTTCCGGCCTTCTATACGCCGGACTCGGGATTCGACGCCCCCCTGCGCATGGACACCGCCGCCGCCGTGGCCCGTATGCTCAAGGTAAAATGGGACTTCGCCCTTCACGGAGGCGCCGTCATCGGGAACCCCATCTCGGTGGAGTACGCCGTACCGCCGGAGCGGATAAACGTCGCCATAGAGGAAGCCCTGCGCCGGGCCGATACGAACAAGATAACCGGCAAGGAGATAACCCCCTTCCTGCTGGACACGGTTAAGGAATTGACCGGCGGGGAGAGTCTGGAAGCGAATAAGCGTCTGGTATACTCGAACGCGGCGCTTGCGGCGGACATAGCCGCGGCCTTCGCCGCCCTGGGGTAAGAACAGCCGCGCGATATATCGGCGCCCTCGCCCTGAAGCTCTCCCGCGAACCTGAATTTTGCCGTCGGGAAGCTCGACATTCCGCCGTTACTCTTCGCCGTTGCCGGGGTTGTCCGTTGCCCGCCCCGGATCATCCGGGCGGCGGGATGAATCGCCCTTTCCTTTGAAAAGATCCGACGCCTGGTCGTTCTGGAGCTTAACCAACTGGTCCAGAACCGATAAGGCGTATTCTTGAAACCTTGGATTGAGCTCGTTAAAAAGCCGCAGGATCCGTTCCGTCCATTCAGCAGGGGAAGTTTGAAACATCTCCCCCTCGCCTGTTTTTAGCCACCTTTCGCTTACCCCAAAAACAAGGCTGATGAGATGAATTATCCGGTCATTGGCCACCCTGTGCCCGTTTTCAATCTCCGCGGTGTAGCCGTTGCTTATATAGATAGCCCTGGAAAAATCTGTCTGGGTCATATTGAGGGCCTGCCTGACCTGCCTGATCCGTTTGTTGACCGTCATAGTTTCCAATTCCCATTGTAGCGAATTGTTCGCTACATAGCAATGCGAATATTTGATATGTAG
>JAIRSL010000098.1 GCA_031255475.1 Treponema sp. | reverse complement strand
CAGGGGTCAGGCGCATACGGGCGGTGCTGGAAGCGGTGCGGCCGGCATGAAGGATGTAACAAAGGAATAGCCAAAATTGTTTCTATATCGTAAATTATAAGGTATGAATATGAAGCGGTTTATTATTTTGGTTTGTCTCGGTATCTTTCCATGGGCTTTTTTGTCCGCTCAGCTCAACTTACAGCCTGCCGCGGAAATACAGTTGGTCCGGACCGAACCTATTCCGGTCAGCCAGCTCAAGCCCCTGGTGGATCAACTGGAAGCCCAGTACCGGAGAAAATTGACGGTTGATGAACGCAAACAGGTGCTGAACGAGCTTATCAACCAGAGGCTGGTTCTTCAGGCGGCGGAACGGGACAGACTCACCGTGACGGAAAACGAAGTGAATCAGGCGATACGGGCCGGTGCGCTTCAAACCTTCGGGCGTCAGCTTTCGGACGCGGAATTGGCGGTGGAAATACGGAATCAGACCGGAATGGAGATGAACGCATATAAACAGCAATATCGCAACCAGGCCACCGTCGAAAAATACCTGATGACCAAGAAGACGATTCAGCCCGCCACGGAAACGGAAATCCTCGGCGCGTACAACCTCAACAAGGCCCAGTTTATCAGGCCCGAAACGGTGCGGATTTCAATGATTCAGGTTTCCCCCGGAAGCGATGCCGCCTCCAGGGCCAAGGCGAAAGAACTGGCGGAACGGCTGGCCAGGGAAATCGGGTCCAGCCCGGCGAAATTCGATGAAACCGCCCTAAAAGCACAAATTCCCAATTCGGGCTATCAGGGTGGCGACTTCGGATACCTTCCCCGGAATCCCCAGGGCCAGCAGGTGGTGGGAACGGAACTTCACGAAGCGGCGTTCAACCTGAAACAGGGGGAAGTGTCCCGGCTGATTGAAACCCCCAGGGGGTTTTTCATCATGAAAGTGACCGAGACATACGAAATGAAACCCCTTAATCTGGACGACATAGCCCAGCCGGGCAGCCAGATGACCTTACGGCAGTATATCGGAGCGCGGCTGGAACAGGAACGTCTCTTACAGGCCAGCCAGGAACTGATTGAAGACCTGAGGAAGCAGGCGACGGTCATCAAAGTTTACGATAACAACCTGAACTGGTAATATGGCGTCCCGGAGAAAAGGCCGGATACTCGCCTTTCAGGCCCTCTATTCCTGGGAGGCTTCCGGCGGGGAGAAAACCCCCGGAATTCCCGAAAACTTGATGGATTTTTCCTGGCTTGAGGACAAGCGGGAAAAGCTGGATCAGGGGATTGCGGATTTTTCCCGGCTTCTTATAGCCGGTACTATAGAAAACAGAAAAAAAGTAGACGCCATGATACAGGCGCATCTTAAAAACTGGGATATTTCCCGGCTTAACCGGGTGGATCTGGCCATTCTCAGAATGAGCGTCTATACCCTCATGTATCAGGACGATATTCCCCCTTCTATCGTAATCGATGAAGCCATAGGTATTTCCAAGGAATATGGCGCGGACGATTCCTTCCGGTTTGTCAACGGAGTCCTGGACAGCATACGTAAAACACTCCAAAGCGAACGCCTTGGGGTTTCCAAAGCCTAGAGGCGGATATGGCCTCCCCGTCCCGTAAGCGGAAACGTGAAGAATCCCGGCCGCATAAGGCAAAACAGCCGCTTTTTCCGGCAAGGGTTTTACTGCAAACCTGTCTTGCCGGCGTTGTCATCACCCTGATAACCGGCGGGGCTTTGGCCGCCCTTATCGCGTATTCGGGCCGGAGTCCCTTTTCCCCCTCGCAGGCGGCGGAGGAAGGCGTTTTTTTCCGGAAACTCAGGGATTATGACCGGGCGGCGGGGAGCCTTCCGGCCGCCGATCCCGGAGACACCGAAAGGCTGACCCGCCTTCTGGACGAGCTTGAAAAAAACGCCCTGGGGGTGGAATCCCACCTTTCGGTCCTCAAGCGGCGGCGGGCTTTGGCTGCCGGCGTTACGGGTCCCACTGCCGGCCGTTCCTGGTCCGGAAGCGATGCGGTCCTGGCCGCGTATCGCTTGTCCGCAACGCGGGCCGCCGCAGCCTTCCCCCATTCCGGGCCCCTGGCCGCCGTTGCCGCCGAAGCGGTAACCCGCTCCACCCTGAGGGAGAACGCCGCCGCCGCCCCGCCCTTTTCCGGGGTAACCGCCGAGAGGGTAGAACACTACGCCGTTGTCATGGGAGAAGACGCCCGCTTTGCTCCGGCCGCCTTCAGCGTCTATGTCCTTTCCGGCGGCATGGCAACTCCCGATCAGGCCCTGGCCGTCCCCGGCGGAGAGGCGCTCTTTCAGGCAACGGCGGAACACCGGCGGTTCCGGGGCCGGGAATCCCTGATCCTGGACGCCGCCGTCCTTGCCGTTCTGAAAAACAACGCGCCGCAAGCCCTGGAGCGCATCGGGCCCTTACTGGAACAGCAGAACGGAAACGCGGGGACGGCCGTGCGTTTTGGCGCGGAGCTGTTCTACGATTTTGGCGATCCCCGGCGGGCGGCGGAACTTTTTGCCCGATTCGGTGATGACCGCGGCGTGGCCCGCCGGGCGGACGCCCTGGTTCTTGCCGGACAAAAAGACGCCGCCCGGAACCTCTGGGCCGTCCTTGCCGCCCCGGCCCTGCCGGACATGGTATCGGAAGAAACGCCGGGCGGCCTTCCCGCAGACAGGGATATCCGCATACGCAGCCTTTACAACCTGGCCTCCACAGCCGTAAGCGCGGACGAAGAGGCCGCCGCCCTGGAACGCCTTCTTACCCTGGACAGGGAACACCTTTTCGGCGTGATCCGCTACACGCGGCTCCTCCCCGCCCCCAGAGCAATAGCCATTTTGGAGGATTCCTCCCTTCCGGCCCGGGAAGCCCTGGCGGACATGGAACTTCTCCGCCGGCGGCAGGAAGGCTGGCCCATAGACAGGACGGTCCCGGAAACCTGGCTGCTCATAAACCGCCATCCCGAAGCCGAAGCGCTCTACCAATGGGCCGGTTATTACTTTGTCCTTCAGCGGCGGTACCACGAAATTCCGCCCCTGCTCCGCGCCTCGGAACGGAACGGGTTTACCGGTTCCTGGCTGAACCTGCAACGGGCTTTGGAACACATCAGGCAGGGCCGGCTTGACGAGGCGGAAAGGCTACTCAGGACCGCCGCCGGCGCGTCCTGGGAGGTACACGCCAATCTGGGCCGGCTTCTGGAGGCAAAACGGTCCTACACGGCGGCTCTGGAAAGCTATGAAACAGCCGCTTCTATGGTGCGGGAAAAGCCGGACGCCGGAAAAATACAACTGCGCATAGCCCGCTGCCTCCGCGCCCTGGGACGGGAGCGTGAAAGCCTCCGGGTCCTGGAATACGCCCAGACCCTGGACAACGATAACCTCACTATCAGGCTGGAACGGGAACGGATTGAACAGAGCCTCTATTAAACAAAAGACCCGGCCCGCGCCGGGTCTTTCAGATAACCTGAAAAATGAGATTACTCGATAACCGCAATGATATCCGACATCTTGAGGATCAGGTGTTCCACGCCGTCGATCTTAATCTGGGTTCCCGCATACTTGTCATACATGACTTTCTGACCGGCGCTTACCTTGATCACGTCTTTGTCGTCTCCCACTTCCACTACGATACCGGTCTGAGTTTTTTCCTGAGCGGTATCGGGAATGATGATTCCGCCTGCGGTCTTGGACTCATTTTTCTCAAGTTTGACCATAACCCGGTCAGCCAAAGGCTTCACTTTCATATACTTCCTCCGTTGTAATTTATGAGATTCTATTGGTATTTGTATGTAATAAAATATACAAAAAATATACGAAGAGCGTCAAGGATAAAACGCGGCTCCGGCAAAAAACCGCAAAAAAGGATTGAGTCGCAATGACCCGGAATATACGGTTTTTTTGCCGTCTGAGGCATTTCGACACAGTTATTAGATTCATCCGGAATCCCCGGGGCTATATTGGGCTGATGACTATTTCATTGAAAAGGATTAAGTATTTTGAAAGGAAGGCATTATGCGGAAAACGCCCGGTTTGTCGCTAATTCCTTATATAGCAAAGAATTAGAAGAACGAAAAATGTCCGTTTTTCCCTCGCTTTTTCGTTGTTATTGATGGTCTTGGCATGAAAATTGCTTATTATAGGCAACAAACCATTTTAAGGAGATTGCATGACAGGGACCAAAACAAGAAAGAATAACCGGATTGAGCAGAGTTATCATGCGGATGAGAACATCCTTTCGATATATCTCAAAGAAATCAACAAGATTCCCCTTTTGAGCAGGGAAGAAGAAGATGCCGTTGCCAGGGAAGCGGTTAAGGGAAACAAAGCCGCCCAGGACAAGCTCATCAACGCCAACTTGCGGTTTGTGGTAAATGTGGCAAAGAAGTACCAGGGGCAGGGTATACCCCTTTCGGACCTTATCAGCGAAGGAAATATCGGCCTTATGAACGCCATCAAGCGTTATGATGTGGATAAGGGGTATCACTTCATTTCCTATGCGGTGTGGTGGATCCGGCAGGCCATCCTTAAGGCCATCTGCGAAAAGTCAAGAATGATACGCCTGCCTCTTAACCGGGCAAACGAACTGGTACAGATCGAAAAAGCCCGGAAGCTGGTCCAGGAAGGACACAGCGCCGAAGCCGAGGTCAAGGAAATCGCCAAAATGCTGGATATGGGGCCCGATCATGTGGCGGACATCATCAATATCAGCCGTGAACTGGTTTCCCTGGAAAGCCCGGTGTACACCGGCAAAGATTCTTCCATCCTGGGGGATTTTATCGAGGATCAGGATTACAAGTCCCCGGATGAGTACGCCATGGATTCGGCCCTGAACAGCGACATTGAGGCGGTACTGGATACGTTGAACCGGAAGGAAGCGGAGATCATCCGGTTCCGCTACGGTCTGGGGAAAAGGGCTCCCCTTTCCCTTAGGGAGATCGGGGATCGCTTTAACCTGACCAAGGAAAGGATACGGCAGATCGAGAAAAAAGCCCTCAAGCGGCTCCAGCATCCTGCCCGTAAACGCCTGCTGGAAAGTTATGTGGCCTAACGGCCTCAGGCTTTTCTGTCGGGATTGTCCCCGGCAGAAAAGCCGGCCTTTTCCCGCAAGATAAACGCATGGGAATTATAGAGACGAGTTAAAAAAGTATTCGGACCAGGTTCAATTTTCCATATCTTTTACAATTTTTATTGCAAGAAACATACACAGGTGGTAAAATATATCAGAATGTATCATTATGATACACCTTTAGGGTGAATATACGATTTTTGCCTTTGAACCGATGGCGTCGTTCGTTCGATAATTGAACCATTTGCTGACAGAAGCGACATGTGATGTATCCGGCGAATGGTTTTTCTATGATGGAGCGTATAACGGGGCTAATGTTCCGGGGCAAGGCATAAGCAACACGCGGTTTCACGACTATTTTGTAGCAATAACTGAAAAAGGAACAGGGTAAATGGCTAAAAAAATAGTTGTTATGCAATTTCTATTTTTTTTGTCTTTCCGCGCCTATTCTTTTGTGCCGGGAATCAGTCTCAATTTAGGTGTTATGGGAATTGGCGTTTCTTTCGAAAATACAAACGTGGCCGGGTATTTTTGGGGAAATATCGGCACGTTTGCTTATCAGTCATCCTGGGGATTCGGCGTCAATGTATCACCCGTACATTTTTTTTCTGATATGAATGATCCCACCAGCTATTCTTTAACTTTTGTAAATACATCTGTTTTCTATAACTTTCTCAAACACGATCATTTAATACTTGGTCCATTTGGTTCGGTAAACGCGGTTATGTATAACCGCCCCGATTTTTTTGAGTTTCACGGGGGCATTACGTTCCTGATACGCAATATAAATTTCTTTTCCCCCGATTTTTATAAAAACAGCATATTGGGCGTCGATTTTCTTGTTGTTGAATTAGGGTATACGTATAACAATAAAGGCGGACAAGGCTTTTACATACGCGCGGGCATGGATTTACTGTCCATTTTATTTCAATCAAAACAAACCGAATTGAAAGAAGATTTTGATGAATATCAGAAAGAGCATCCGGTATACTAACGGTGATATGAGGAGAAATAAGATGACCGTACTAAAAAAATGTGAATCATTGTTGTTCTTGTGTTTGCTTCCTGTGTAACATATAACCTGAGAAATCCGTATCCCGGTATGGAAATCGTACGTTATGGAAACAGCCAGGCGTATGTGTTTGAAAACGAATTATCCGACAAATTGATAATCAGTATTGAGGGCAGCGGATGGGATTCTGTTCTGGGTACTAAAAATGGAGAAAGATGGTCGGGTACCGGTATCGGAGCGCAAATGATCCAGGTTTTAAGAGACAAGTATACATTTTTAATACCGGAAAAACTCAAACGCCAGCCGGGAATGGTCTATTCCGGGGATATGGAAGACAGGGCAAATTATACGGCCGGTAATCTTCTTGACTGCTATACTGAAAGCATTAACGGCTATCTGTCGGAACACTCCTTTTCTTCGATAGTTATTATTGCCGCTTCCGAGGGTACTGTTCTGCTGCCGTTAATATACGAAAGGATGAACAACAAAGACGCGGTGAAAGCTCTTGTTTCTATAGGTTTTGGCGGCGTGTCATTATACGAGTCGTACAGCGTTTTAAGCCAGCTTCCGAATGTTTCCCCTGAAGATAGAAACATGTATCAGTATTTTGTAGAGAAATACCATCCGGATCTAAGCGACCACTGGGATTCTTACGCGGAATTTGTCTATGGTGTTACCTACCGGTGGTTTAATAGCTTTAAAGACATCAGGCCGTTTGAATATTATAAAAACATTGATATACCGTTCCGGCTGTTTACGACGGTTTGGCGGCCCGAATAAGGAAATGCGTAGCATTTCCAGGGCC
>JAIRSL010000032.1 GCA_031255475.1 Treponema sp. | reverse complement strand
CATCCATAGGCTATTCCGATAAGGAATAAACTTACCACGCCCAGCGGAAGAGATTTTATAAGTACAGCTATCAGCGTTACCACCAAAGCCAGAATGGCCATATAACTTGTAAACAGCATGGTTCTTCGGCGTCCCCAGTAGTCAAACAACAGACCGCAGAGTATACGCCCAAAACCATTGCAGACCGACAGCACTCCTACCAGGGTAGTGGCAAGGCCAACCGAAGCTCCTAGCGAAAGAGACAGGTCCCGGGCAAAACTAATCACCGTACTTCCCATCGCCGCTATACTGATGGTGAATATAAAAAACATCCAAAATGATGCCCGTTTTATCATCTCTATGGTGGTATAGTCCTTTGCTTCAAAATCAACCGGCCCTTGCGTTTTCTTTTTGCCTTTCGGCAACTCCGTTCCCTGAGGCGGGAAACGCATAATAAATGCGGCGAACAAAAGAACGACGCCCATCAGAATGCCGAAAATGAAATACGTACTCCGCCACCCCATGGAAGGCGCGGCGATCATTGCCCCGGCTACATTCCCGCACAAAAGTGCGCTGGACCCAAAGCCCATCATAAGTACACCTGAGCAAAGGCCCTTTTTATCGGGAAACCATGCGCCGATAGAAAATATTAAAACATTGTAGGCCATGCCGATTCCCAAGCCGCTTAAAATGCCGTAAGAAAAGTACAGCAAAACAAGCCGCCCGGTAAGCCGGGAAGTAAAAACAAATCCCGCGCATGAAAGAATGGCCGCTATTATCAAAACGACCTTGGGAGAGCTTCGTTTTGTCAAGACGCCCGAAAACATACCGCCAAAACAGAAAAAGCACATCGTCAAGGTAAAATTAAAAGCCAGTTGGGAGGCTGTCCAGCCAAATGTTTCACCCAGGGGCGCTTTTAGGATAGACCATGCGTAGATAATGCCTGTAAAAAGCATACACACCACCCCCACTGCCAGATAAGGCCACCGGGTCATTTTTGTACCTGCAACAGAGATCATAGTACGTTTCCTCCGATTTAAGTAGCGTCTGTCCACAATGTAGACACATTATGAATCCTGTTATAAGAATATTCAGGAGTAATTTGCCGTGAGACCCAACCGCTTCAGGGCTTCCGCACGCAACTGTGACAAGGCGATTTTTCCGCTTCCGGTTTTGGAGAAACAATCAAAAAAGAGAATATAGCGCGGAACCTTAAAGGCAGACAGTTTTGCGGTTAGATTATCAAGCATTTCCCGCGTGGTAATCTGTTTTCCTGAACCGGGCACCACACAGGCGCAGACTTCCTCGCCAAAAATCCGGTCCGGGACGCCGATACATTTGACTTCCGCAACTCTTGAATCCTCAAGAATGCATCTCTCTACTTCCACAGGACTGATATTTTCACCGCCCCGGATGATAATTTCTTTGCACCGTCCGGTCAAATGCAGATTTCCTTCGATGTCAAAGAAACCCATGTCTCCGGTATGCAACCAGCCTTCGCCGTCAATAACGGATTCTCCCGGTCTTTTCCGGTAGTACCCCTTCATAACATTGTAACCGCGGATGCACAGTTCCCCGTTCTCTCCTGCAAGAAGCGTTTCACCGGTATTTAGCGAGACAATTTTTGCTTCTTCCAGGGGCAGCATCGGACCTACCGTATGGGCGTTTACTTCATCATCCGCATCATAATCCACCATGGTGATACCGGCGGTGGCTTCAGTCTGGCCAAGGCTGGAGATGATCCGCATACGCAGTGCCTCCCGCATCTTGCCGTACTGTTTTGCCGTTGTCGGCGCACCGCCCAGGATACCAGCCCGCAGTGAAGAAATGTCCATCTTTTCCCGTTCAGGATTATTGCTGATAGTGAGTAGCATAGTAGGCACCGCGTTGAGAAGTGTGCATTTTTCCGCCTCAATGGTTCGCAGCAGGCTGACAGAATGGCTATCGGGGGGAAATACTACGGCAGCTCCCGAATGGAGCGGACTCAACAGATTGCCTGAAAGGCTGAAACAATGAAACATGGGCAGCGCCATGAGGTATTTGTCGTTCTCGGTGGCCCGGAGGCTCATCGCCATCGCGTTGGAATTGTTGACCATTCCGAAATGGGTAAGCATGGCGCCTTTGGAGCGGTCAGTGGTGCCGGAGGTAAACAGAATAGCCGATATATCTTCAGGGCACACAACCTGTTCCGCTTCGCGCTGTTCCCCTTTGATTTCCGCATGGGCCAGCATGTCGGTCAGTCGGGGGTAGCGGGTTCCGTCTCCGATAGAGATTATTTCCCGTAACTTGGGTAACGGTTCCCTCTCTGTTATTTCGAGACACAGGTCCTCACAGTTGGGGAAACCGGACCGTCCCCGGCCCGCAAGAAGCAATTCCACATCGGCATAATCCAGGGCATACGCTGCATCCGTAGCGCTCCAGGAAGTATTCAGCATAACGGCTACCGCGCCAATCCTGACGACCCCATAGAAGCACAGTGCGGCAAGAGGCGTACTATAGCTCCATATTCCCACATGGCTTCCCCGGCGGACGCCCCGGTCCCGCAAGGCGGCCGCAATACAAGCGGACTGTTCTTCTGTTTGCCGCCAGTTCAAAACTGTTCCCATGCCAATCAGGGCAGGACGATCAGCATATTTGGCAGCAATCTCGTGAAGACACTGGCCGATTGTTTTAAACATCAAAATCTGCTGCATCGTTATACCATTTCTCGAGTTATCGAATTTATAAGCTAACCTGCGGTTGGCTTATAGGTCTGTACAAAATGCCCTGCTTTTTGTTGTTTTTGGCTGTTGTTCAGAAACTAAAGTTTCCGAACAACTCTGTTATGCGGTCTTACACTATCTTAAGCCGCTTCGCTTCTTCGATCATAAACGGTACAACGGAAAACAGGTCGCCGCAGATACCATAGTCCGCCACCTCGAAGATGGGGGCCGCTTCATTGATATTTACCGCAATGATACATTCAGAGTCCTGCATTCCCGCCTTGTGCTGTATAGACCCGGATATACCAAGGGCTATGTAAATCTGCGGGTGTACGGTCTTACCGGTCTGGCCCACCTGATGGTCCTCGCTTATCCAACCTGAGTCTACCACCGCTCTGGACGCGCCTACCACGCCGCCCATAGCCCGTGCCAGTTCTTCGGCAAGGGCTATTCCTTTCTTTACATCCTTGCTGATGCCATGCCCCACCGATACCACAATCTTTGCGCCCAGGAGGTCCACCATCTCCTTGGCAGCCTTTACCACATCAATCACCTTAATATGTATATCCTGAGCCTCAAGGACCGGGGTGATCTTTTCTATCTTCACCGCTTCCGCCTTTTTGGCGTTAAACTCGGCTTTCCCCATTACCCCGGGACGAACCGTACTCATCTGCGGGCGAAAACGCGGACAGACAATGGTAGCCATGAGATGTCCACCAAACGCGGGGCGGGTCATCTTGAGATTCGTTGTCGTCATATCGTATTTTGCGGGATCAGTGCTGATGGTACTGTTTTTTGAAAGAAAGTCCAGATACTTTGCGGTATCCACATTCAGGTTTGTACAGTCTGCGGTAAGCCCTGTATGAAGCCGGGCGGCGCATCGGGGCCCCAGATCCCGGCCAATGCTGGTGGCGCCAAGAAGGATTATTTCAGGCTTCCGTTCCATTACCGTGTCGCAAATCACCTTGGTATAGGCATCGGTAGTATAATGTTTAAGGAAAGGAGACTCACAGACCAGTACGGTATCCGCACCGTAGCCCCCCAGCTCCTTTGCCAGCCCCGCCACCTGGTCGCCCAGCAACAGACCGGAAACCTCGGTGCCCAGATCGTCGGCAAGTTTGCGCGCTTCGGATATCAGTTCAAAATCGGTAGACATGAGTTTGCCATTTCGCTGCTCACAGAATACCCACACGCCCTTAAAGTCTTCTATTTTTCTGCAATCGTAATCTGCCATTGCCCGTTTCTCCTTCTTTTATAGACCCGACGTCAGTAAGTTCTTTTGAACCAATATGTCGTACAACTGGCTGACAACCTCTTTTCCCGATCCGTGGAGCATCATACCTACACCCTTTTGCGGCGGTGTAAAAGCCCTGAATACATTGGTAGGCGATCCTTGAAGACCGATGGTATCCTTTTCGATTAGAGGATCGTCTTTTAAGGTATCGAAGCCATAAATTGTAAAGGGTTTTTTATCATACTCATTGATCCCCTTGACAGTCATGTACCGGGGGGTATTCAACTCTTTAATACAGGTAAGCAGACAGGGGGTCTGCACCTCAAGAGTCATATAACCGTCTTCCAACATTCGGCGGCAGGTGATGGCATTTCCACTTTTTTTGATGTCCGCCACATAGGAAACCTGGGGCAGACCGAGCTTTTCCGCAATCTGGGGGCCGACCTGCGCGGTATCACCGTCAATAGCCTGACGTCCGCAAATGATAATGGTATCATCCTCAATGCCTACCCGCTTAATGGCGGCGCTCAATATCTGGGATGTGGCAAAGGTATCGGAACCGCCGAACTCACGGGCCGAGATCAGTATCGCTTCGTCAGCGCCCATAGCCAAAAGCTCATGTAGCATGATCGCAGCCTGGGGGGGGCCCATTGTTATCACAATCACACTAGCCCCTGTTGTTTCCTTAAGGGTCAAGGCCGCTTCTGTGGCATTCATATCGTCAGGATTGGTGATTGCGGGCATGGATGCACGGTTAAGCGTACCATCGGCGTTCACCGCAACTTTGCCGGAAGTATCCGGCACTTGTTTTACACAAACAATTATTTTCATATTTTACACACCTCCTTATTTTAGTATGCTTCCGGCAATGACCATTTGCTGCACCTGAGAGGTACCTTCAAAAATTGTCAAAATGCGGGCATCCCGATAAAACCGCTCTACTTTATAGTCTTTTATAAAACCATAACCGCCGTGGATTTGCACCGCCTTGTAGACGACACGGTTCACCATTTCACCGGCAAAATACTTCGCCATGGCGCAATATTTAGTACTTTCCGGGCTGTCCATATCCCTCAAAACGGCGGTTTGGTACACCAGTTCCCGGGCAGCCTCAATTTCAGTGGCCATATCCGCCAGCATAAAACTGATGGCCTGAAAGTTGGAAATGGTCTTACCGAACTGCTTGCGCTCTTTGGCGTACTTTATGGATTCCTCCAGGGCTCCCTGGGCAAGGCCTACCGCCTGGGCCGCCGTACCCAGCCGGCCGCCGTCCAGGGTTTTCATGGCAGTGGAAAAACCATAGTGCAGGGGACCGAGCAAATCGTCTTTGTGTACCCGCACATTGTCCATAATGATGTCGCTGGTGGGATAGCCGTGGATGCCCATCTTTTCTTCCGGTTTTCCGGTACTTACTCCGGGGAGCTTCATATCCATGATGAACATAGAGATGCCCTTACTGCCCTTTTGTTTGGGATCGGTCTTGGCGTAAATAACCGCCAGATCCGCCACAGGGGCATTGCTGATAAAGCATTTCCGCCCGTTCAGGATGAAGTAGTCTCCATCGGGGACCGCCGTAGTGAGGGTTCCCCCCGCATCTGATCCCGCTCCAGGCTCGGTCAAACCAAAGGCCATAATTTTTTCGCCCGTCGCAACGGGGGTCAGATATTTCTCCTTTTGCGCCTTGGTACCGCAAAGAAGCAAAGGCCCGGATCCCAGGGAGTTGGATGTATTGGCATAAATAGAAAGCACCTCGCTTATACGGGCGAATTCTTCCACCATAAGTGCGTAGGTCAGGTTGTCGCCGCCCTGCCCACCGTACTTCACCGGGATCTTAACTCCCAGCAGGCCAAACTTTGCCATTTTACGGTGAATATCCCAGTTAAACTCCTCCGTCTTTTCCAGTTCATCAATCAATTCGGTAGTGAACTCCGTTTCCGCAAACTGGCGGAACATCTTCCGTGCCAGAGTGTGTTTCTCGTCAAAAATCATGGTTTACTTTCCTCCTTAGAATGTGCCGCCGCCTTTTCCGGCCGTTTTCTTGTTCGGTTTCGTACGCATATTTAGTTGCCTATTCTTTTAATGCCGGATGAAAAGCCACGCCAGCATCCATCATCGCTTTAATTTGGGCATCGTTGTAACCCAGCCGCGCCAAAATCACCTCTGTGTGTTCACCAAGGTAAGGCCCGCGCTTATATTCGGGGAGCGGCATATCGGTGAACATTACCGGGGGCCGGACCAGAACCCGGTCTGCTCCGGTCGGATAATGCATTTTGTACAAAAAATCGTTGGCCCATATCTGTTCATCAAGGAGCACTTCGTCCAGGGTTTGACCGACTGAGAAAGGCAAATCGGCTTCCGTGAATATTTTAAACCATTCTTTCAGAGTCTTTTCCGCCACCCGGGTTGCCAAAAGATCATAAAATTCATGAAAGTGTTTCGGCAGATTGGACTGCGGATAAAAACGGGGGTCCCCAACGAGATCCTCCCGGTCTATAGCTTTTACAAACCGGTCGTAGTTGACATCGTAGGCGGGAACGGCAAACTGTATCCACCGGTTGTCCAGCGTTTTGTGGGCTACCTGGAGCGGATTGGAAAGCTCCTTCCGCGAAAGAGGGAACCGGGTAGAAGCCTGCCCATATTGAGATGCCTGAAGCATAATGGCCAGAGCCCATATGCCGGCGTGGACCAAACTTACCGATACCTTATCGCCTTTTCCTGTGTTTCTTGCCTTGTACAGAGCCGCTATAATGCCACTGCTCAAATACATACCGGCCTGTTGGTCACCAAAGCCCTGAATGAAGTTCATCGGCACATGGTCTTTGTCAAACATGGTATTCAGTATGCCACTCCGGGCAAAGTAGGAGGTATAGTCGAAACCGGGCAAATCTTTGTCAGGGCCTTTTTCTCCAAAGCCGCTCACATACCCGTAAACAAGTTTGGGGTATTTGACCTTCAGAGATTCATAATCAAGCCCCATCTTACTCAACGCCCTGTCGCGCGTATTTGACATAAAAACATCCGCACCGGCAATCAATTTTTCCATCACATCCCGGCCGTCTTTGGTTTTCAGGTCAAGGGCGATACATTCTTTGCCGGCGTTTTCCAAATCAAAGGTAGTATTTTCCAAATCGCCGGTAGGCTTGCCGTTAGCAACCCGGCCTTCATTGAAGGACAGATAACGCACTGCATCGCCTTTGGGCGGTTCCACCTTAATCACGCTTGCTCCAAGATCCGCCATATAACGACCACAGGCAGGAACAGCGATGAACGTCGACAATTCTACTACTTTTACACCTTCAAGAGGCCGTTTTGTTTGTTCCATAAAACACCTCCAATCCGTGTTCCATGCGGGGAATATAACTCACGGGAGTTATTTTTTGAGTTCCGGGTGAGCCGCCGCGCCGGCTTCCATCATCGCCTTAATTTGGGCCTCGCTGTAACCCAGCCGTGCCAAAATCGTCTCTGTATGTTCACCCAGGTAGGGGCCCCGTTTGTATTCGGGCAGCGGTGTATCCATAAACTTTACCGGCAGACGTACCAGGGCCCTGTCGGCGCCGGTGGGATAATGCATTTTGTAGAAATAATCATTTGCCCACGCCTGTTCATCACGAAGTAGTTCATTCCAGGTCTGGGCCCGCGCGAAAGGCAGGTCGGCTTCGGTAAAGGTCTTGCACCAATAGTCCAAGGTCTCTTCTTTTATCCGGCTTGCCAAGAGATCATAAAATTCAACCAGATTGCTTTGCAGATTGGCCTGCGGATAATAACGGGCATCCCCGACAAGATCCTCCCTGCCGATGGCTTTTACAAAACGATCATAATTGACGTCATAGGCCGGTACGGCAAACTGTATCCACCGGTCGTCTTTTGTTTTGTGGGCTACCTGTAGCGGATTGGCAAGTTTCTTCCGGGAGATGGGGAACTGAGTGGAAGGCTGTCCGTATTGGGCCGCCTGAAGCAGAATAGCCACATCCCAGATGGCCGCATGAAAGAGGCTTGTCGATACCTTATCACCCTTTCCCGTTTCCCGGGCCCGGTACAGGGCCGCCACGATACCTCCGCCCAGGTTAATCCCCACCTGATGATCCCCGAACCCCTGGACCGTATTCAGCGGCACATGGTCCTTGTCAAACATGGTCCCCAGTACACCGCCCCGGGCAAAATAAGAAGTAAAATCAAATCCAGGCAAATCCTTGTCCGGGCCGTCTTCTCCGAAACCGGTCACGTACCCGTAAACCAGTTTAGGGTATTTCACCTTCAAGGATTCATAATCCAACCCCATTTTGAGCAGCGCCTTGCTGCGGACATTGGTAATAAAAACATCCGCACCGGCTATCAGTTTTTCTATCGCTTCCCGGCCCTCCTTGCTCTTTGTGTCCAGGGCAATACACTCCTTCCCGGCGTTTTCCAAATCCCAAGTCGTATTCTCTAAATCGCCAGTAGGTTTGCCATCCACAACCCGGCCTTCATTGAAAGACAGATAACGTACCGGATCACCGCCGGTGGGCTCCACTTTAATCACCTTGGCCCCAAGGTCCGCGAGGTAGCGGCCGGCGCAGGGAACGGCAAGAAAGGTCGCCAATTCCACTACTTTGACACCTTCAAGAGGTTGTTGTGTATGTTTCATAATTTCCTCCAACACGCCTTTATACGAGGCGTAAATTTTACCGGATCTATCTTTTAGTTCCGGGTGAAAAGCGATACGCTTCCCTCATCACTTCAGGAAAGCCCTAAAAACTTCAAATGAAGCCGCCGGCTTCATTCGGCGGGTTTGGGCTGTCGGTAATATACCACCCATTCCCCTTCGCAGACTGCCTTGTCATTGACATAGGTTGTACCTTTTTGCCTGATTATCTTATGGGTCATTTCGATAATTTCCACTTCGTAGCGGCAGGTATCACCGGGACGGACCGGACTGAGAAATTTTACTTTGCCCATTTCCAGTAAAAAGAACTCCGTACCTTTGGCAAATCTACCCTGTGCCGCAAGTCCTGCGGTACCCGACTGTCCCATACCTTCAGCGATGATAACGCCGGGAACGATGGGATTGCCGGGAAAATGCCCCTTGAAAAAAAATTCGTCCGCATTAAAGGTTTTTTGACAGACACTCTTTTTTTCTTCCGCGCCCACCACTTCATCCACAAACAAAAAAGGGCTCCGATGCGGCAGCAAGGATTCAATGTCTTTTGTTCCGTTCATCTTTATTCTCCAAATATTCAGCGGAGGATCAGAGAAATTGATTCCGGCAGCACCGTAATAGGCGCACTTTTGTCTTTCACGATCTCTTCCGCCATCTGCAACCCTTCTTCAAGAGTGGCGGCGTACTTCATGCTGAAGTTTTCAACCATCTCCTTTGGCGCTTTTGTTACAAAGATAATCGGATGGCGGACCATAATGTTCGCCAGGAACTGACTTGCCCATTGATCGGGTTGCGTTTTTTCCCGTTCCCGTTTGTTGATTTCCTCCGCCACTTCAGCGGGAGTCTTTCCCTTAAAGGCATTGAAAAACATTTCTCCGCCATGGCCGTCACGGCATTCGTTTACCGCTATTATCACCCCCCCATCAGCAGAGACAAAGTCCGCCTGCTGGATAGATTTATTTGACTGGTACATATTTTGATCCAGGGGGTAGCCGCCGTTTGAGGTGATCACAATGGGTGACTTTACCGATTCAACGCCGGAAAGCTCCAGCACAAACTCGCAACCCTTTCTGTGGGCCTTGTCCATCTCACCGGCAAAGGCGGCCGTCACCTTTTTCTTTGCGTCAAGCACCACGTTCAGGATAAAAGCCAGCCTGGACTTCCGCCCCACAAAAATCATGTCCTCGTGGACCGGGTTGCCGTCAAGAATACCGGGCTTTACCATGGGATGCAGGGCGAATTCCGCGTTATGGCAGGACAGGACGGTTACCATGCTGGCAATCCCCGGAAGTATGCTCTTCCTGCCGCCGGAGAATCCCGCGAAGGGATGAGGTTCAATAAAGCCGTCCGCAATCAGCAGGTCGGCTTCCATTGCCAGCCTGTTGATCAGGCACTGTCCGCCGGAGGGTAAAATCCCTAAATTCACCAGCATGGACTCGTCATTAGGATCGTGAACAACAATATGCTCTTTTTTTACGAATTCAGCGCCGAATTTTTGGACCATTTCCTCTTTCGTAGTAGCCCGGTGGGTTCCTACCCCAATGAGAACCGTGATGTCCGCATCCGGCGAAGTTTTTCGTATCTCCTCCAGCATGAGGGGAAGGGTCAAGTGACTTGGCACGGGGCGGGTATGATCACTGGTAATAGCTACAAACTTCTTTTTGCCCCGTGCCAGTTCCGATAGAGGCGGAGAACCTATCGGGTTCGCCATCGCGTCGCGAATAATGTCAATTTCTTTTTTCCCGTCGGTTTTTTCCAGCCCTTTTGCTCTTAAAACAGTAACTTTCCGGCTGTCGGACACCGTGCAGGAAGACTCGCTTTCTCCAAAAGGAACCCGAATTTCCACACCTTTCCTCCTTAATCGTCATCCTCTGCGTATTCTACCATAATATTTGCCGGTTCTTTGGCAAAAATCGCAAAAAGGATAAACATGACTATGTTAAGAATAATCAACAAAAACACAACCTGACCGGCCAAAGCGGGTTTAAGCCAGGACAAAGCCGGGGTGTACTGCCAGAGGACAAATACGATCAGGGAAATAAGTATCATCCAGAATCCCATAGCCTTCTTAAGCAGTTTGGGAAAGTAGATATTGGACAGGAAGAAAATTGTAAAGGTTGAAGTAATCGCCATGGCCGCAGTAATGGTCGCTACCATGCCGACTATAGTCATGGCCATCAGCAGCCCCAGGACCGCAGCGCCGAATACGCAGATCCGGGACAAGAGCAGATCATGCTTGACATCGATCTTTAAGAGTTTTTTGATCACGTCGTTTACCACCATGGTAGCGACGGCCATGAGGATACCGACCGCAGTGGAAACATCCGCCGCCCAGAGGGCCGCCAATAGGGTTCCTCCAACAGCCGGGGGAATCTCGGAGACAACCCTTGGCAGGGCCATGGCCGCCCGTTCAAGACCGGGGAACCTGGCGGCTCCGATAATGCCGAAAATCGCGCAGATAAATCCGAAGGGAAATATGCAAATACCGGCTACGAGGAAACCGAACCGGGCGGTTTTACCGCCCTTGGCCGCAAACGCGATCTGTGCGGTTGACTGGGCCCCAGGGCCTTGCACCACGAAGGACCCGATATAACCAAAGATCATTCCCGCGCCAAGACCGGCGGTCAGGCTTGTCCACCGGCCGGGGGCCCGCTGGGGCAGATCCTGGGGCAGGGCCGCAATGATCGAGTCCCAGCCACCGAAGTGGGGGACCGCAAAAAAAACACTGAGGATAACGCCGATGATGATGACGAGACAACTGATGAAGTTGGAAAGGCCGGATGCCCACATACCGCCTATCAACGTGATAAACACGAAGACAATGGCGGACAGGATCATACCATGGGTCATAGAAGGGAAATATTGGGGCAACAGGGCGGTGAGGATGGAACCACCGGCTACGAACTGGAGGGACAAAATGACCAGCATGAACACGATCATAGAAATGACACTGATGTACCGGGCGCCGGGCCCGAACATCTCGCCCATGATTTCAGGAACGGTGGTTTTTCTCCATTTCCGGGTGTGCCGGACGAAAAAGAGACCGGCAATAACGGCGCCGATACCCCAGGCTCCGTTGTACCAGCCCGCGGAAAGGCCCCTGGTGTAGGCCTGTTCGGCCACGCCGACGGTGGATGTGCCGCCTATGGCGGTTCCGAAGAGCAGGGCGACGACAATTATCCACGGCACCCCGCGACCGGCGAGAAAGAACCCTACAACCGGATTGGTACTCTTTTTCATCAGCTTGGTCGAGTACCATGAGACAGCGAGCAACGCTATCATGTACACAACAAGAATTACTAATTGAACAGACATACGAACTCCTTTAAAAGTTGAGTCGGCAAAAAGCCGTTAGCCGGCTTTCTCCTTGTTGGCAACGCCAACTTTTCTCAATGCCCCGTTTTAATCTCCATTGATTTCCCGGTTTTTACTTCTCAGCAAGGGCGCCCTCCATTTTATCTGCCGCAAAAAGGAGCGGGCTTTCTCTTTTCCATAAAGGCCGCCATCGCTTCCTTCTGATCCGCGGAAGAAAAACAGATGGCAAAATATTCCTGTTCCAGCCCCACCGCCTCTTTCAACGACAATCCTATACTGCGGTTTGCCATCATTTTGATCACCCTTACCGCCAAAGGCGCGTTTTTTGAAATCGCCCCCGCGGTCTCCAGGCTTGCCTCCATCAGCTTCTCCGCAGGTACTACGGCATTTACAAGTCCAAGTTTCAGGGCCTCCTGAGCGTCAAACTGCCGGGCGGCAAAAAGGAGCTCCTTGGCCTTTGTTATCCCTATCAGGCGCATCAACCGCTGAACACCTCCGAGGCCGGGGAAAATGCCCAGAGATGCCTCGGGAAGACCGAAACGCGCATTTTCCGCGGCAATGCGAAGGTCACAGGCCAGGGCCAGCTCACAGCCGCCGCCCAGGGCATAGCCGTTTACCGCCGCAATCACCGGCATTGGCAGATTTTCCAGCTTTTCCAGCACCGCGCTGTCCTTCCTGCTGGAAGCGGCCGCATCTTCAGGGGAATAGTTCTGCATCTCGGCAACATCCGCCCCGGCTATAAAGGCCTTTTTGCCGGCCCCCGTTATAATCAAACAGCGTATGTCCGAAGATGCTATTTTGTCCAATGCTTCTGACAATTCCCGCATTATTGCGTTATTCAGTGCGTTTAAGGCCTCCGGCCTGTTCAGTGTCAGTATTCCCGTCAGTTCCCGCTGTTCGTATAGTATATTCCCCATAACCTTTCCTCCTTTTGCGGTTGGGTTTTGCGGCACTCTGAACGCCGGCCTAAAACACAAGCTCAATACCTGATTTATCTTGCCGTCAGCACCTCCTTAAATGTTTCAAGGGCCGTTTTGGCCTGGGCATAGTCGACCATCTGCCGGTCTACTTCAATGAGTAGAACCGGAAGCCCCTCAGCTTCACACGCCTTTTTGATAATGACATAATCAAATTCTTCGGGATCGCAGAATTTGGTGAGTACGACTACTACACCTTTTGCGTCCCGGCTCCTGGCGGTAGACGTAATAAGACCGGCCCGTTTCTTGTCCGGGTCGTACAACACGGAACAGTTATCCATACGGGCAAATTTATCAGCCAGTTCGTCAAGGGGGGCGCCCTCCATATTAATATCGGTCCGGTACTGCCGGCTTTCGGCGGCTATGTCGTCGGCTACGATATGGAACTTAAGTTTGTCAAAAATGGAAAGCAGCGAGGGGTTGTCGCAGAGAATACCGGTGGTCATAACCGGTATGTTGTCCGGTTTACCGGTCTTCCCGTTTTCCAGGGCCTGTAACAGTTCCTGAACCAGGGCCGTATGCTCTCCTTTTTCCATGAACCATGCGCTTTTGAAAATATCGCTGCGGGAAGCGGCGGTAACTTCAGGATGTCCGGCCAGTTCCGAATCCAGACGACGCATAACCGCGTTGTGTTCGTTGTACACCGCATTGGACTGCTTCAGGGCACTTTCATCGAACCTTACACCCGCCGCCGTTTCCAGATCGCTAATAACCCGGTTGTAACCGGCTTTTATAAAATCATGGGCCGATCCACACCGGCGGTTTTGGGGATAGGTCATTGGAATAAAAGGAATACTGGTGACTGCGTATTTCCAGTTCTGCCCGAGACATTTAAGGGAATCGCAGAGGGAAGGCACCACCAGCGCAGATGCTCCCTTATAGGTTCCCCGCATCCCCATTTCCAGAATGGACTGTATAATAGAACAGATAAAAGCAGGGAAATACTCTTTTGATTTTTGGATCTGAATATCGCCGCCCCAAGCGCCCATGGGAATAAGTCCCATGGAATGGATAATTTCTTCCGGGGTATAGATCGGCGCCACCAGTACCACTTTCTTACCTGCGGCAAGATACGCGTCCTTCTGCTTTGCCGGGTTCGATGCGACCGTATGAAAGCGGTCTAAAATTTGTTGTACGCTCATACTTTGGCCCTTTCCTCTTTTTTGGTCTGCATAATTTCCATCAGGGCCTGTACACGGGTATTGTACTGGGCTTCGGAGAAATTACGGGCGTCTGCCTGATCACCGTCAAAGGATGCTACCGGAATGCCGCACTCCTTACCGATCTGCCTGCTTATCTCATTCATAAACCCGCTCCACAGTTTGCAGGATCGGTTCACATGGACCAGCAGCCCCTCTACGTGGTCTTCCTTGCAGAGTTTAACCCGCTTGTCCCGGGAGATTTCCAGGTTAATGGCGTTGGGAACCCTACAGTACGCACGGATCATGCCATCGAAATCGTCGTAGATAAAACCAAAGGCATCGGCATAAATAGTGGTAACCATGTTGATGCCTCTGCTTTTAAGGCCCGTGGATGTGGCCCGCAGCCAGGGCCAACAGGCGATGCCTTCAAACATGATGCGGTATTTTTCTTCCACATTAAACGTACTCTTGCCCGTATCGTGGTTTTCCTTGTACTCCCTGGCCAAGGTTTCCATCGCCTCAGCCGCTTCTACCTTGCCCCGGGCCGTTACCATAACCGCCATGTGGTTCAGCAAATCAAAACCATTGAATGGATTGGGCGTATACCGGGCGTATGAAGTAGCGTCCAGCCACGCCTGGCTGGTACGGCAGGAGTTAGCCATAACTTCTTTAAACCGCTCGTCCGACCACTTTTTGCCGGTAATTTTTTCCAGTTGATGAACGGCATCCATGAACTGCCCTTTGATATAGGCCGTCATGGCGTCGGACACCTCGTTATCGGGATTAAAGGGAATATCCAGCATGATCATCGGAATATTCAGTTCCTTGGCCAGGTTCTCGTACCACTTGATCATACAGTTACAGATATTGTTGCAACAGAGTACAAAATCGGGGATGGGCATATTCTGCTCCGGCGCGTCCTTGATCTTGGCATAGGCTAAACTGATACGGGCATAGGCGCAAATATCGTTGGAATAGCCCTCGCCTTCGGCAATATCGCATAGTCTGACGCCACCACCCCGGGCCGCGATACCCGCCGCCTGATTTTCGGGATAACAAACGGGAATACCCAGGGTTTCCGGCAGTTCTACCGGGAAATTGCTGGAAATCCAGCCAATTTTTTCACCTCGCGCTTTGGCATCCCGAACATCCGAATAAGCTTTGGCCGCAATCTGGCCCAGCTTATACTTGGCCGAATTTGGATCCGGGGGCTGCCGTTCCTTCTGTCGTTCTTCCGCCATAATCTTTCTCCTCTCTCATCGGGCTTGTCAGATAACCGGTAGAATGCTCCACCTTTTTACTGGCTATTGTTCAGAAACTGAAATTCCCGAACAACTCTGAGGCTTTCCCCAAAGCTTCAGTTTTAGAAAGGGTTTCTTATAAAAAACTAACTAAATTCGTTCCAAACTAACCCCGGATTTTGGAACAAACTCCTTTATTGCTTTAATCGTGCCAGGGGGCTTAATGCCCGCCTTCAGGGTACAAACCACACAAGGTAAACACCCTACGCGATCGACATACTCCGTCCTTTTAGGGCGGAGATGTTGATTCCGGCATTGATTGCCGCGCCAAGCGCCCCAGCAAGCTGGGCCAGGGGCGAAAAAGAAACGTTTACTTCCAGCAATGCTTCCAGGGCCTTCCTGACACCTCCGTTTTGCGCAACGCCGCCGCTCATGCAAACTTGTTCCCTGATACCGATCCGTCGGGCCAGGGACGCAACACGACCGGCTACGGAGGCGCAGATACCAGCCACCACATCCGGAATCTCCGCACCGGCGGCTAATTGAGAAATGACTTCTGACTCGGCAAATACTGTACAGGTACTGGAAATGGTTACCGGATTTTTGGAAGACGCCGCCAGTTGTTCTAATTCTCCGATATCTTTTTTAAGAATGCCGGCCATGACATCCAAGAAACGTCCGGTTCCGGCAGCACATTTATCATTCATCACAAAATTACACATCTGCCCCCGATCATCAAGGGCGATCACCTTAGCATCCTGGCCACCAATGTCAATAATTGTCCGGGCATCAGGAAACAGAAAATGACTACCCAGGGCGTGGGCCGTTAGTTCGCTGATCATCCCATCCGCCTGGGACCACCTCTCCCGGCCATAACCGGTGGCAATACAGCAGGAAATGGCATCTCCGGACACCCCGCTGATTTCGATGGCCCTGTCATACGCTTCTTTTGGACCCTCCGTGCCAATACCGGCTTGTACCAGGACCGAACTCAAAATCCTGCAACCATCTTCCAAAATCAGGCATTTTGAGGTTGTTGACCCAATGTCCATTCCCATCACCACCATGGACGCACCTCAACATATAAAACAGCGACAGGGGTAATGGCAGACATTGAGACAGCCAATCGGCACACCGCGCAATATCCCGAAAGAAAGGGAACGATTTTTAAGAAAAAAACACCAGTTCCAGACAGATTTACAGATCCGGGCGACGATGGCGTGTACGGGGGATTAGAAGCAATCGGGAAGGAGAACCTAAACCACCTGCTACTGGTCAACTTGCTCCCTGATCCATGCATAACCAAGCCCCTTTGGTTATTATTATGCCCTGCGTTAAAATAAAACGCAAGAGAAAAAAATAAAATTGCGAAAAAAAATAAAATATCAAGGGGTCCCGCCGCGGGCCGGTGCGGAGGGCCGGACAGACCGGACTACCCGCCCGCCGCCGGGCTTTCTCCTGCCCACGGCTAAACTTGACCCACAGGTATGACGTACTCCGGGGGCCTTAGGGGCCGGAAGGCTCCCGCCTTGCGGCCTGGCCCAGGGCTTCTTCCACGGCGGCGAGGAAACCGGCGCTGGACTCGGTGGCCCCGGATATGGCGTCCAGATCGGTGGACTGGTAGTCCAGGACCAGTTCCAGGAGTTCGGCCATGGCCTCCCCGCCGGTAAAGGGGTCCTCCTGGTGGGGGGCGATCCCAATCTCCTGGATCAGGCCGGAGGCGATACGGACTTCCACACGGATCTCCCCTCCGTGGCCCCGGCCGCTTCCCTCCCAGACCCCGTTCCGGTAGCCCAGGGACGGCGTGGTCCTTTCGGCCCGGTAGGAGCCCCCGGCGCAGCCCAGAATTAGCAGCGCCCAGACCGGGGCCGTGAGCCAGGCCGGAACCTGCCGCCGCGCCGACCCCCCGGAACGGACCGGGCCCGCCCGATCCCCCCGGCCCGCCGGACCCGCCGGGGTTCCAGGGCGGGCCGCGCTCCGGGCGTTTTGTGTCCGGCTTCGTATCCGACCCTTTATCCAACCGCGAATAGACGTCATA
>JAIRSL010000166.1 GCA_031255475.1 Treponema sp. | reverse complement strand
TCTTCCATCGACAAGACCGGTCCGGGGTGTACGAGTTCCACGTCCTTTTCCCGGACCCTGAGGGTTTCCCCGCCCGCAAGGGAAATTTCCAGCTTTTCTCCGCCGGCGGTTACCAGGGCGGGGCGGTTCTTGTACGCCACCAGGCTCTTTTCTGGAATCATGGGGTTTAGTCTAGCATAAGCCGGGCGGAGGAGAAAGCCGGATGATCCGGCGGGGGGACGGCCCGGCAACAATTGTTTTCAACTTACCGCTCGGGCTCGAAAGATCCGACACTCCCAAATTCCCTTACTTCATAATAAAATTACCGGACAGGACGGCTGTTAAATTTATCGGGAATTCAATATAATTGTATTTTTATAGAAGGATTTCATGAAGAACATTGAACATTTTATTGAGACAAGCGAAGCTCTGGCGGTGGAATTGGAAACCGGACTCACCAAGCGGCCTGCCATAGCCCCGGAAGCGGGCGGTGGAGGTGAACTGGATAAATGCGAATTCCTTGAAGGCTGGCTTAAGGCCCACGGGATTACCGCGTTGGAGCGTCATGACGCTCCGGACGAACGGGCTAAGGGCGGGGTACGGCCCAACCTGACGGCCACCATTCCGGGCAAATCCGATGCCGGGCGGCTGTGGATCATGAGCCACCTGGACGTAGTACCCCCCGGAGAAGCGGCGCTGTGGGAGACCGATCCCTGGACCGTTGTTCGCAGGGATGACGGCCCCCTGGGACCCAGGCTCATAGGCCGAGGGGTGGAAGACAACCAGCAGGGTCTGGTCTCTTCGGTGATAGCGGCCCTGGCCCTGGTTAAAGGGAATGTCGTCCCGACCCGCACGGTAAAGCTCCTTTTCGCGGCGGACGAGGAGGTGGGGAGCGCCTACGGCATCATCTGGCTCATCAAAAACCGTGATCTCTTTAGGAAAGATGATATGGTACTCATCCCCGATGGAGGGGACCCCAAAGGGGAGACAATCGAAATCGCCGAGAAAAACCTCATCTGGGCGCGGTTCGCCACCACGGGGCGCCAGGCCCACGGTTCCCGGCCGGATCAGGGGGTCAATGCCCATCTTGCCGGGGCGGACCTTGCGGTGCGGCTCCACCGCCGCCTCTCGGAGAAGTTTGCGGAACGGGATCCCCTCTTTGAACCCGATTATTCCACTTTTCAGCCTACCAAGAAAGAAGCCAATGTTCCCAACGTCAATACCATCCCCGGAGAGGATGTATTCTATATGGACATGCGCATCCTTCCCCGGTACTCCAATAACACGGTTTTGGCCGAAATCAACCGCATCAAGACCGAAGTGGAAGCCGAATACGGGGTAACCATTACCCTCACCCTTCCCCAGCAGACGGAATCCAAGCCCACTCCCGCGGACACGCCGCTGGTCGGGCTCCTTTCCACGGCGGTAAAGGAAATCTACGGGGTGGAAACCCGGACCATAGGCATAGGCGGCGGTACCGTGGGCGCCGCCCTCCGCAACATGGACATTCCCGCCGTGGTGTGGAGCCGCATGGAAGACGTGGCCCACCAGCCCAACGAGTTTGCCCTTATCGGCAATATTTTAGGTGACGCCAAGGTGATGGCCCGGCTGATGATGGCGGAGCGGTAGTTCAGGCGGCGCGGACTGCCGCTTTACAATTTTTTCACTTTTTGTTACACTTTCCCCGTTGTTACGCGAAATAACTCCGAAAGGAAGGCTATAAGGAAGGTTATTATGTCACGGACTTGCGATATTTGCGGAAAGCACACGATCACCGGGAATTCGGTGAGTCATGCGAAGAACCATACCCGCCGCACCTGGAAGCCGAATCTGAAGAAGATCAAAACCGAAGTGGGAGGAACGACCGTTACCCTGAAGATTTGCACCCGTTGCCTGAAAAGTGATTTTATCACTAAGAAGGTGTAAGTTCCAGTTCCAGGCCGTCATAGGCGGGTCCCATAAAAATACCTGTTAATCCCCGTTTTTTCCGGAATGTCAGGCAGTATTTTTCAATTGCCGTATGGTAGTTGTTATGGGCTAGGTGGGTCAGGTATACCCGCCGGGCTTGTATGCCCGCCGCCGTTTCCAGGGCCTCGTCAAAGGAAAAATGAGTCGGATGGGGTTCCGCTCTCAACGCGCCAATGATGAGGATTTCGGGACGGTTTATCAGGCCGAGAGACAGGGCAGGAATGGCGTTGGTGTCGGTCAGGTAGACGGCCGCGCCGGGCGCTCCTTCTTCGGCGATTTTCCAGCCCAAAATGTCCAGAACCCCGTGTTTTACCGGTATGGGAGTAACGGTAAGGCGGCCTATATGCAGGGTTCCGGTAACCGTTTCGGGGAAGATATGGGGTTTGCCGCCCCCCGGCTGGGTCTGCCGGAAAATGTACGAAAACCGCTCTTTCAATTCCGCAATAGTATGCTCATTCCCGTACACCGGTATCGGGCTTTCCCAGGTCAGGGCGCGTATATCGTCAAGGCCGTGCAGGTGGTCGGCATGGGGATGAGTCAGGAACACCGCGTCCAGGCGGGTAATGCCTGCCCTGATGGCCTGAAGCCTGAATTCGGGACCCGTGTCTATCACAAGCCGCTCTCCCCCGGCCCCCATGACGTAGAGGGAGGCCCTCATACGCTGGTCCCGGAAGTCGGCGGACCGGCAAACCGGACAGTCGCAGCCTATAGAGGGGACCCCGTTGGAAGTGCCGGACCCCAGAATGTTTAACCGCATGGGAATAGTATACCCGGAAACGCCGGATTTACGGATACTTCCGCCGGAAGGCTTTAACCCTGGCGGAAGCGGTAACGGAGAGCGGGGAACGGTCCCCCCGGATCAGGTATTGGTACCCCAGCCCGGCGATCATAGCGCCGTTATCCCCGCAGAATTCCAGGGGAGGAAAGATACAGCGGATATCCTCCCGTTCCGCAAGACGAGACCGTAGGCAGGAGTTGGCCGCCGCCCCGCCTCCCGCGACCACCGTGGTAATCCCCGTGTCCTCCACGGCCCGGAAAAGGCCCCGCAGCACTATTTCTATCGCCGTCTTCTGGAAGGACGCGGCAATGTCCGCCGCTTCGGTTTCCCCGGAGGCGGGTTTGACGCGGAACTGTTCCAACTGGTTTATTGCCGCGGTCTTGAGTCCCGAATACGAAAGGTCATAGCGACAGCCTGAAAC
>JAIRSL010000333.1 GCA_031255475.1 Treponema sp. | reverse complement strand
CGGTCGTAACCGCCGCATAACTTAACTGTGATATTTCGTTGAAGTAGATAGTGTTGTACCCATGCCCTAAAATCTTGTCCGCCTGTTCCCGGTCTCCCAATCCGCCTATCCATATTTCAGAACCGTTATACAACGTTACCATGTTTTCATGGGCAAGGTAGGTATAGTTCCCGTTCCCTATCGTGTTGGTAAGCCACGGTAACAAAGTTTCCCGCAGGACCGAGGAACGTGCGTCTTTGGCCCGCTAACGGCAAATCAAATGGCGGCTTCCGGCAAAGCGCAAAGCCCGGTAAATAATCGTCATTACCAATACCGTAGTCTTGCCTGAACGCGAACCGCCGAACAACAAGATATGTTTGGCCCCGCCTTTCAACAAGGCAAGGGCTTTTCTTTGTACCGCCGTAGGCTTGAACATTACCGTTGTTCCCATCGTTCCCTATCGCCCCTTCAACTTGTATACAGACGGTAGCCTTTTTGGGGGTTCTCGCCGTGTTGCATTTCTCAGTCAACGCGCTCAATGTTTCGCACGCTCTATCGGGCGTCTTTTTCCTGCGTTTTTAGGCCCTGTCCCCGGCAGGGGGTATCCAACTACCCTTTTCGCCGGATACCCCATCCAGGCCCGTCTTCGACGGGTCTTTTTTACAACCGCCGCCGTCTAAAAAGCCTCTGCTTTTTAAGCCTATGGCCCGGTTTTTTCCCCGGCTTTCCGCCGTGATAACCGGATGAACCTTAAACCATACCGCTTCACCGGCGGCCCGTTCCGTGTCCGTCCCATCGGGGTCTATGCCCTTCATGCCCTTAGAAATCCGGCAATCATGCCTGAGCATAAGCTTTTCTTTCACTTCCCCGCTTCCTTCTCCAACTCCGCAATCATGGCATCGGCCATTTCAAGACACCACTCCGCTTCTGGAAGTATCACACTAGGCCTAGCCAACGCCAGCCCCGCAAACTCCATTCTCCGGCTCTCTCGTATCATCGCGTCAATCTCCGCGTTCCCGCTCCGGGGAACGCGGAGATGTATGGCGGCGTACTGGCGCAGGGTCATACCACTGCCCACATAATTAAATACCGGAAAATCTCTGTCATTGTTTTTCATCTCATGCCTCCTCAAATAATAGTCCCTGTTTCCAGGTTTGTTCCGGCGCTTCTTCCGGAGGGTCCTCCGTCACCGCCGCCGCAAGCAGGCTCTCTTCATAGGGCGCTTTCCTCCGGTCCCATTCCTTATCGCGGAACAGGCTTTTTACACACCCGTAATGTATGTACGCCGATATGCGGCCGACCCTGAACCGGGGCTTCCGGAGATACTGGTCTATCACGTACACCGCGCTGTCGTGCGCCAGCTCCCCGGCGTCAAGGCTTAGGCGGCGCTTCCGGGCGTACTTCCGGATGTAGTTCCCCGCTATCTCTACGCATACCCCGTACATCAGGCTGAGACACTTCCCGTCACGGGTCCGCAGGTATTCGTCCTGCAATTCCGAATACCGTTCGTTGTGTCCCTTCCCCATGCCGCCCCGCCATACGTCCCTTCCTAAAAGGGGATAAAAAGTTCAACCGTTTTAAGCAGTACGTCCCGGCCGGCAAGAGGATCGGACAGCAGGGCGCAGTACCCCGCGTCCGCCCCGGATTTGTATATTTCCCGGATGTCCCCGCCCCTCCCTATGACCTCCGCGCTTATCTTTTCGTTCTTTGTTTCAAACCTCCCCGCCGGCTTGATCTGATACCCGTAAAACATGTTCAGGCTGTATACGGCCCGGAGATACCCGAAATTCAACAGTTCCGGTTCCGTCAGGCCGGGGGGAATTACTGCCGTCTTACCCATACGCAATCTTCCCACCGGATGTTTATATGCCGGTCGACGACGTCCCGACCGGTTACCAGTAATACGGCGTCATTCTCCCCGCGCTTGCGTTTCAGGCTGATTACGCAGTCAGCCGCCCCCGTAAGCCCCTGGGACCCTATGGCCTCCTCCATCCAGTCGCCGCCGTTCCGGGCCTCCTTCTTCTTGTGATGAACGACGACGACGGCAATGTCCAGGGTGTCGGCTATCCGTTTCAGTTCCCGGATTTTCCGCGTGGTCTCCGAATAGCTGTTGCTGTCCTCTATGTCGGAAAAGGCCATGAAGGTGTCTATGAAAACCACCCCCGCCCCGGTGTCCCGTATCCCCTTCATGATGTCCGCCGCGCCCCGGACTTCCTCACCGAAATAAAGATCGGGGCTCCACATGGAGCCGATTTTACCCAGGCGGTATTTACACCGCCTTACGCTGTCCTCCAGGGTGTAGTACAGTACCGGGACCTTTTTTAATACCGAATAGCCCAAAAAGGGGAAGTGAATCGTGATACATTCGGCCATTAGCAGGGAAAGCCAGCTTTTCCCCATTTTCGGGGACCCCATGAGGATGGTCAGCCCCGCCGGAAGAAGCCCGTCTATGATGAACGTGGTGTTTTTGTACTCCGCGTTCTTCATCTCCGCCGCGCTTACGACGCCGGTTCTTCCCCGCTCCTCGGCTATCCGGTCCAGTTCTTCGCGGAGCGTGCTGATTATCTCGCCGGAAGGCCCGTATTTCACGTTTGACAGGACCTTTTTTATGTCCGTCATTTTTTGTTCTTCCCGGATCTGATCGGCGAAATAACCGGCCCATGAACCCTCTATCCCCCGTTCCGCGGCGTGTTTCGTTCCGGATACGATGCCGGCGGGAATATGGACGTGGCCCAGATTCCTGAGCCTTTTCAATTCCAGATGCGCCGCCTCGTTCCGGGGGCTTAAAACAATGTCATGAATGTCCCCGCCGTCCATAACGGCGCACAGGTATTGTTCCTCAAGTTCAAGTATTCGAATCACGCCTTACCCCTTCACCCCGAAATTTGACCAGCCGTCGGAATCAGACGCGCCGGGCGGCGAAAGGCCGGAGGTTCTTTTTTTGAAGAACGCGAACGGGTCCGCCTCGTCGCAGTATTTTTCAACGCCCCGGATCATAAAGCTGATAAAGCCGCGGTAAACGCATCCGCCCCGGTCGTGTTCCGGGGACGCGGTGATTTCCCGGTAATTTTCCATGGCTTTCATCGAAACCGCGTCAGGATAAAGCCCCATAATCTTTAAGAGATCCGATGATTCCGATGGATTAAGGTTGACGGCCGTTTTTTTGAACGGAGGGCCGATCTTCAGGGCGTTATAATGCCCCCGCAGTTTTTCAAGACGTTGGGAAAAATCGCCAAGATTAGGATTAAGGTTTTCCGCTAAAGAAAAATCGGCCCCATTTCCATTTTCATTTACATTACCATTACCATT
>JAIRSL010000310.1 GCA_031255475.1 Treponema sp. | reverse complement strand
GACATATCCGGGGCGATGATGCGGAAATCGTCCTTAATCAGGGGGAACAATTTCCCCCAGTTGGCCCAGGCGGTTACCCCCGGCCCGGAGCCGTGCAGCAGGGTTACGGGAGAACCCTTACCCAGATCGTGATAATTGGTCTTAAATTCGCCGGTTTGAATACTATTCGCAATTTCAGGTCTATCAGCCATAAAAAACTCCTAAGAATCGCAATATTGTACTAAATTGAACAGCTATTATTGTGTACCCGAATTTTTCACTTGTCAAGGAAAAAGATGACAAAAATTATCGGCTATCGTTTTATATAAAACCGCGGCCATATCGGTGCCTGACACCGCGCCAGCGTTGCGCCAGGTACCGGCGACCAGTCAGCCGTGATGCGCCCTTTTCGGCCGGATCAATTTTGAGGCAATGCGGTAACTTGCAAACCGGTGCGGAACGGGATATGCTATGGAAAACATACCATTACCATCTGGCAAGGAGTGAACCATGGATTTTGTCAAGGACATGAAAAATAAAGCCAAAGCCCTGCAAAAACGGCTGGTCTTGGCCGAAGGAACCGAACCGCGGACCATCAAGGCCGCCCGGATCATCGTTGACGAGGGGCTTGCGGCCTCGGTTACCCTGGTGGGGGCCGAAGCGGATATCCGGAAAGCCGCCGGCGCGGACGGGACCGGTCTTGAGGGTATCGTTCTGGCAGATCCCGCGAAATCTCCTCTGGCGGGAAAATACGCCCGTGAATTCTACGAACTTCGGAAACATAAGGGTATGACCGAAGAACGGGCGGAAAAGGACATCCTGCATTTTTTGCGCTGGGGCGCCATGATGGTCCATTCCGGCGACGCGGACGCCATGGTAGCCGGGGCGGAAAGCGCCACCGCCGATGTGCTCCGGGCAGGGCTCACCATTATTGGGACTACCCCGGGGTCCAAGACCGCTTCTTCCTGTTTTGTCATGCAGACCCCCGGCGGTTCCTGGGGAATTGACGGGGCCATGATCTTTTCGGACTGCGCCGTGGTCCCGGATCCCTCCGCCGAACAACTCGCGGAAATCGCCATAGCCGCGGCCCAGTCCTGCCGGGAATTCCTGGACGCGGAGCCGGTAGTCGCCCTCCTTTCCTTCTCGACCAAAGGGTCGGGGGGCGATCATCCCGATATAGCCAAGGTAAGGGATGCGCTGGAGTTGGTGAGGGCCAAGGCCCCCGATCTTATCATTGACGGGGAAATCCAGGCGGACGCGGCCCTGGTCCCTTCGGTAACGGACAAAAAAGCTCCCGGCAGCCCCATCAGGGGAAGGGTCAACACCCTGGTGTTCCCCGATTTGGGGGCGGGTAACATAGGATACAAGCTGGTCCAGCGCCTGGGCAAGGCCGAAGCCTTTGGCCCCTTCCTCCAGGGATTTGCCAGACCCATCAGCGATCTTTCCCGTGGCGCTTCGGTGGAAGACATCGTGGTCACCGCGGCGGTCACCCTGGCCCGGGCCAGGTAAAGGGCCGGGAAGCCTCCGGCCCGCGTCCCCGGTTGACAGGCGTCACGGATACGCGCATTTTTCCACGGTGCGGGTGCGGAGGGCTTCCTCAATAAGCGCGGTAAGGTCGAGTTTTTCGTAGAGTTCCCCCGCTTCCTGGGGATTACCCCGCAGAACCGGGTGGGGGGGGCTGAAAATGACGCAGCAGTCCTCGTAGGGCAGGATGGATACGGCGTAAGCGCCGATGGCTTCGGACTTTCTGATGATGTCTTCTTTGTCCATGCCTATGAGGGGCCGCAGAACCGGAAGGCCGACGCGGCTTTGGGTACAGCTCAAATTTTCTACGGTCTGGCTTGCCACCTGGGAAAGGCTTTCCCCGGTGATCAGGCATTTAAGGCCCGTCTTTCGGGCCAGCTTTTCCGCACATTCCATCATCGCCATCCTGAGGAGGACCGTAGACCAGGGTTCGGGGGCCCGTTCTTTTATACGAAGCTGGACCTCCGTAAATCCCAGGGTGTGGAGCCTTACGCCCAGGGCATAGCGCCCCAGAATCTCCGCCAGGCGTACCACCTTCCGGCGGGCTTCATCGGAGGTGTAGGGATAGGCGTGGAAGTATACGGCGTCCACCTTCATTCCCCTGGATAACATCATGAAGCCCGCCACCGGGGAATCAATACCGCCGGAAAGGAGGAGGAGTCCCCGCCCCGCCGTCCCTACCGGCAGTCCTCTAAGGCCCCGGCGCTCCATCCCGTAGACATAGGCCCTGTCCCTGATTTCAACGTTGATAACCGCCTGGGGGTTGTGGACATCCACCGTAAGGCCCGGCCAGGCTTCCAGAATGGCGCTCCCCCCCCGGCTCCGTATTTCGTAGGAATCCAGGGGAAAGCTCTTATCGGTCCTCCGGGCTTCCACCTTGAAGGTTCCGATTCCCGCGGCGTAACATTCCCCGGCGGTCTCCACGCAGGCGCGGAGGACTTCTTCCGGGCTTTTGCCGCAGACGCGTGTCCTGGCCCAGCCCGAAATCCCCATGAGGCGGGACAGAGCTTCTTCTACCGCTCCTGCGGCGTCTTCCGGGCTGTGGACGAAATAACGGCCCTTGGCGGGGATCACTTTTGCCCCTGTTGAGCGGAGGAGGGCTTCCAGATTGCGTCTGAGGGCCCGCTCAAATTCCGGCTTGTTCCCCCCTTTTAAGGTGAGTTCTCCGGGTTTCAATAAATACGTAACCGGTAAATCGCCCCTGTTTTCCATATCCCTTTCCGTTTTCCGTCCCGGACATACGCCCGGATTAAAGTGTTCATGCGAAGGGCGCACTCAAAGCACCCGCAGGATTCCGCCGATTCCTTCGATTAGCGCTTCAATGTCTTCCATGGTGGTCCGCCAGCCTTGGGAAATCCGTATCCCTTCAAAAGCCGTGGTCCTGTCAACGCCCATGGCCGCCAGAACGGGCCTGTCCTGTTCCCCGGAGGAACAGGCGGAACCGGTGGATACCGCGAAACCTGCGTCATCCAGGGACCGGACCATTACTTCTCCGGGGATGCCCCGGAAGGCGGCCTGGAGTATGTAGGGAGAGAAACGGCTGTCCTCTTCTTCCCTGTCCCCCGGGATCAGTATACACCGGGGCAGGGCTTTGAGGGAGGCTATGAGGGCTTTCCACCGGGCGGCGGCTTGTCCGTACCCGGCGACCGCGGTTTCAGAACGGGCTCGGCGTTCCAGACATTCCGCCAGGGCCAGGGCGCCCGGGGTATTTTCCGTTCCCGGACGTATGCGCCCCTCCTGACCGCCGCCGGCGCAGAGGGTTTCCATAGGCTTCCTCAGATAGAGGAGGCCGGCGCCGCGGGGCCCTCCCAGTTTATGGGCGCTCAGGGACGCGGAATCCACGTCCCAGGCGTGGAGGTCTACCGGGATTTTCCCCGCGGCCTGAACCAGATCGCAATGGAGGTGTACGGGAGCTCCCGGAGCCTTCCGCAAAACTTCCGCCAGACGCGGTATATCCATCACCGCGCCGGTTTCGTTGTTCACCGCCATAATCGCCGCCAGACGGGGAGCTTCCGCCTTTTTCAGGGCCGCTTCCAGGGTTTTTTCGGAAACCCGGCCGTCTCCCTCCACGCCGATGACGGTAAGCGGCTTTCCCAAGCGCACCAGGACCGCGCCGTTTTCCCGGACCGAAGGATGTTCCACGGCGGATACCAGGAGGCCGCCCCCGCCGGGCCGGTTCCGCCTGAGGAGCAGAGAATGGAGGACTATGGCGTTGGATTCGGTTCCCCCGGAGGTGAAGAAGATCTCCCCGGGAGCGGCCCCCAGGACGGCGGCGCACCGGCAACGGGCGTCTTCCAGGGCGGCCCTGGCTTCCCGTCCTTCGGCATATCTTGAAGAAGGGTTTCCAAACGGAACGGCGTCTGAAGAGAACGTGTCGGGGATCGCCGTAGCGGCCCAGTCAAAGTAATACCGCTGTTTCATAAGGAAGAACGACTGAGAAGGGGGTGATTTTTATATCCCCCCCCCCCCCCCCTGGTTTGGGTTCGCATAGTTCTTGCTCTGTTCAAAAAATGAATTGTTACAAAGAAAGCAATCGCTATAAAGTAGGCGAGTCCCAGAAAAGCCAGGGACGTGACGGAATGGCCGCGAAATTTAACCGCGAAAAATACCAGCCCCCCAAGGACTATCTGCAAGCTGTAGAGAAGCCCGTCGATACTCCATGCGTCAAGCCCTAAATACATCAGTTTATGATGTATGTGAGCCTTATCGGGGCTGTCTATACGCCGGCCGTCCCGAAGGCGCCGCCAAACGGCGGAAATCATATCCAGAATGGGGATCAGGAGCAGGGCGGCGGCGTAGGGAATGGGAAGATTCACCCGGCCGGGTTCCTGGTCAAGAAGGGGCAGGACCGCCAGGGTAAAACCCAGGAACTGACTCCCTCCGTCGCCCATGAATATTTTTGCCTGGGGAAGGGGCAGATTGAAAACCAGAAACCCCCCGACAGCCGCGGCCAGGCAGATACAGAAAAAGAAGGCCGGGCTGGAAAAGGAAACAAAAATGACGGCGTAGGTTATGGCGATGATGGCCGAAATGCCTCCGGCAAGGCCGTCCACCCCGTCGATAAAGTTAATGGCGTTGGTAAGCCCCACAATCCATAAAAACGAAAGGGGAATCCTGAGCCAGATAAACATCCGGAAATTGTCTTCAAAAAGGAACAGGTGGCGGAACATATAGCCGGGCAGGAGAACCAGAAGGCCCGCCATGACTTGGATAAGGAATTTATGCCTGGAATTCAGGGTACGAAAGTCGTCAAGGACGCCGCA
>JAIRSL010000294.1 GCA_031255475.1 Treponema sp. | reverse complement strand
AATTGTTGATAAAATCAACAATCGTCCCCGCAAGGGTTTAGGCTACCTGACTCCTTACGAAGTTTTTCGCCGTAAAATTCGCACTTCAAAAAAAAATCCGCGTAAAGGCTAAACGGAGAAATACGGTCCGCAGATTACGCGGATTGTCACAGATTATGAATACTTTTGATACGAAAAATCTGCGTTAATCTGTGTAATCTGCGGACTTTGTTAGCATGTAGTTTGGTCATTTAGTGTTTACAATGTACTAGTAGGTTGTTAGACTAAATGCCGTAGTATAAAATGCTACCCATGGATTTATCCTGGTTGCCTTTCTTAAAATATTCCTTTGCTAACAGTGTCTAGCCGTGTTCGCCCGGGTCATTCAGTCTCGCTTCATTTTTTTACCTGCCATGAAAAGGCGCAGGGCGCTAGGGGCGTTTACAAAACTTCTTTTAGGGCGGCAATATCCGCCGGTATGGTCAGGGCTTTGGGTTCCCGCTCCATCACCTTTTTGAGAGAAGCCGGGACCGGCACAGGTCCGGTGAGGGGTTCCACGGTTTCGGCGAATTTGGCCGGGTGAGCGGTGGCCAGAATCGCCGCAGGTCCGTCCTCCGGGTTCGAACCGCCATCCCGGTTTCGGGCGGCCTTGTCCACGGCTTTCCAGCCTACCGCACCGTGGGGGTCCAGGTAGTATCCCCGGCACTCGTAGACGGTCCGAATGACCTCCCTGGTCTCATCGTCTGTAACCGGAACCCCGCGTATCATGCGCCGGAGATCCCCGTAGGACCAGTGGGCCGCCATGCGCTCAAAGTTGCTGGGAGCACCCACATCCATGGCGTTGGAGATGGTCGCCCGGGACGGACGGACCCGGTAATCTCCGGTGGCAAGGTAGTCCGGCACGGTCTGGTTGATGTTGGTTGCGGCGATAAAACCCCGGATCGGGGCGCCCATGTTCATGGCGTAAAGCCCGGCGGTCAAATTGCCGAAATTGCCGCTGGGGACGCACATGGTGAGAGGACCGCCCTTCCACGGGCGTTCCCTTCCGCCCTGCCTGGCCGGGTCCCGGGGGGTTGCTTCCCCATCAGAATTGGCGCAACCCATTACGGACCTGCCCGCAGCGGCCGCGTAGTACACTGCCTGGGGAATGAGCCGTGAAATATTGATGGAATTGGCGGAAGAGAGGGCCAGCCGCTTGCGGAGGTCCGCATCGGTAAAGGCGGCCTTTACCAGGGCCTGACAGTCGTCAAAGCTCCCCTCCACGGCTAGGGCGCTGATGTTCCCGCCAAGGCCGGCGATTTGCCGCTCCTGGAGAGGGGATACCCGTCCTTTGGGGTAGAGCACCGTCACGGAGATGCCCTCTATGCCGAAGAAGCCGTCGGCCACGGCCCCGCCGGTATCCCCGGAAGTAGCTGTCAGAATATGCAAAGGCCGATCCTCGTTACGCCGGAGGTAAGAGAAGGCCCGTGCCATGAACCGGGCGCCGAAATCCTTAAAGGCCGCGGTAGGGCCGTGGAAAAGCTCCAATACCAACCGGTCTCCGGTTTCTATCAGGGGGGCGGTGAAAGGGTAGGCCGAACGGATTATATCCTCCAAAACGCCGCCGGGTATTTCGGAATCTACATACGGCTTGATAGTCTCAAAGGCGATGTCATGAAAATCCATGGTTCCCAGGGAAGAACATACCGCCGAGGGATACCGGGGTATTTCTTCGGGGATAAAGAGGCCGCCGTCCGGAGCAAGGCCGGTAAGAGCCGCCGCCGCGAAACCGGCCGACTCGGCTCGGTTTCTGGTACTGTAATAGCGCATAACCACCTCAATGCGATGAAGACTGTTTATACCATATCCGGCTTTGAGGATAAACGCCAGCCCCTTAACGGACAGGATAAAGGTATAGGAATTTTTAACTATGGACACTTTATGATATTTTGTAGAAGGGGTACCGTATATCCGACGGGATATAGGGCCGGCGTCGACTGTTCCGTGTTGGGAGGGAACGGTCAGAGTTCATACTCCGACAGACCTCGTCACGGATACTAATCACAACGGCGACCGAAGAAAAAATGAGGAGCGGCATTTTGGCGCCACCACCTCGAATAGGATCTCGGTGTACCCCGAGAGACCCCTATTTCTCCAATAATAGCTTCTGGAACCTGTTGGCGTGGGAGATGAAAAAGGAGGCAGGGTGCCGGGTAAGGCCGTAAACACGGGGGAAGCTCTGGAAAAGAAGCTTCGGTATTATAAAATAAAAAAGTTGGCGGAATTGGGGGGGGTCTGCTTGACAAAATAATATAGGACCAACACTGACCATCACGGACAAAAGAGGGGACGACAAACAACGAGTCCGTATCTGTCTAAGGAACCAAAGGTTCCATCGGTCCGTTTTTTCCTCTTTTTCTATGCGTGTATCCTGGCGAAGGACATTGACATAACCCCTGATTATCATAAAACTCCTAGGGAAGGATTATGCCTCATATACGGAACATTCAGATACGGGATCCTTTCATTTTCCGTGAAGGTAACGTCTATTACCTCTTCGGTTCCACCGATAAGGACATTTGGTGTTCTCCGGGCGTCGGTTTCGACATGTATAAGAGCGAAGGGAATTTAACGGAATTTGAAGGTCCCTTCCCCGTGTTCCGTCCCCCCGCGGGATTCTGGTCGGAGACAAATTTTTGGGCTCCGGAGGTGTACCGCTACCGGGGGGAATACTATATGTTTGCGACGTTTAAACCCAAACACGGCCGGCGGGGTACGGCGGTGCTGAAAAGTCCTTCCCTTTCGGAACTCTTTACCCCCTGGAGCGAAGGGCCCGTTACTCCCGCCGAGTGGGAATGTCTTGACGGCACCCTGTACGTGGACGGCGGCGGCAAGCCCTGGATGATTTTTTGCCATGAGTGGCAGCAGGTGGTGGACGGCGAAATTTGCCTTTTGCCCCTCAGGGACGATTTAAAAGCGGCGGCGGGAAAGCCGGAACTCCTCTTCCGCGCCAGCGAAGCGCCCTGGTCCGGTTCCCTTAAAAACAAAGCCGTTTCGGGCTATGTAACCGACGGCCCGAATATCTATACCGCCGGGAACGGCGCCCTTCTTATGCTCTGGTCTTCCTTCGGTCCCGACGGCTCGTACCGTATAGGGCTGGCGGTTTCCGAGAGCGCCTCCATCAGGGGGCCCTGGAAGCAGCGGGGAGAGCCTCTCTACGCCGCCGACGGGGGGCACGGTATGCTCTTCCGCTCCGTTGAGGGCACGCTGTACCTTACGGTACATTCCCCCAACAAGACACCCGACGAGCGGCCCATCTTTATCGAGATGATCGAAGAAGACGGCATGGTACGGCAGGGGGGAAGCGTCATCTCTTGAAGGGGAACATCATGGGCATACCGTCAAAACCTCGTTGGGCGCAAGCCGTGCGGTTCCTGTCCGGCCGTTTACGGTGAATTCCGCGTCCAGGGGAGCGCCTGAGATGTTGATAAGACGTTTCACCCCGCCCCGGAGTCCGCTTACCACCCGCAGTCCTTTGGATACGCGGAAAATTTCTTTGCCGTTTACGGAACCCGCGGCGCGGCCCTCTCTGGTTTCCAGGGCAAAGGCGCCGTTGTCCCAGTTTTGAGTATACGAGAGATCTTCTTCGCCCCGGCCCAGGCAGCCCCACCATATTTCGTCAAACTGAAGGTGGACGCCGTAAAGGCGGGAAATATATTCCAGGACGCTCAGGGCGGTAGGACTGTAGGTGGTCCGGGTATCCGCCTCGGAGAATTCCCCGGTAAAGGGATCGAACTGCTGGGGAAAGGTGTTGCGTTTTCCCACACAGTCGATCAATTTACTCCCGAACAGGGTGACTTCCGAATAAAAGCCGTAATTCTCTAAGGCGCGGATGGCCCGCTGGTAGGTGAGGCCCTCGGCCTGGCCGCTCCAGTTGTTTTCGCTGATGTTCCGGAAAACCGGATTGTTGACCGCGATGGAGGGCAGGGGCATGGGGGTAAAGAACTCCTTTGGGTTAAGCAGGTGTTCCCGTACGAAGCGGCCGGCCATGTCCTGGGTAAAGGCCCCATGGTACATCACCCGCAGGTTGTTGTGCTGGAGGGCGGGCATAAAGCGGTTGTTCTTATCCCGGTCATAACAGGCGCCCCGGCTTTCGTCCCAGAGGCGGGAGCGTATCGCGTCCCGCACCTGCCGCATCTTTTCCGCCCATTCCGCTTCCCTGCCGTTATTGAGCAGGACCGCCAGTTTCCCCAGGGTTAAGCGGGCGTCGTATGAATACCCCATCACGTCCATGGACTCAACGGGAAAGACCGGGTCCTTTTGGGGCGGCGTTTCTCCGGGCCAGTGCCAGCCGGCTTCTTCGGCACCGGCGAAGCGGCTGGAAAAATCCTCCCCCGTGTCCAGAGGGCACCAGCTTTCCAGGCAGCCGTCGCCGTCGGAATCCCGGTATTTCCAGAGATAGGCGTCCCATGCCTCCAGGGACGCATAGAGCTTTTTAAGGTATCCGGTATGTTTCTTTTTGGTCCAGTAATAGAGGTTAAGGGCGTGGTGGGGAAAGCAGAAGCCCTGGAACTGAAGATAGGCGGGCTCCGCCATGCCGTCAACCATGCTGATACGGTAGGGATAGCGGCCGTTTTCGTGCTGATGGTCTATAAACAGGGTCACGTTGTTTATCGCGGCTTCCATGTTCCGCTTGGCGTACATCTCGCCCCCCATAGGCTGGGTTTCTATCCAGATGGAATCGTAACCGCCCCCTTCGATGAGCACGGGACGGCCGCCGAAATCTTTGACGTTACTTTTCAGCACGGTATCCGCCGCGCAGTAAAGATTCATAAGGAAAGAATCGGACGTTTTAAATTCCACCGATGTTTTTAAAGGGGTTAAATCCATTTGTTCTCCTTTAGTAGGCTGTTCTAATAAGACCGCTCCACATTTTTCGTCCTTATCAACGCTTTCTTTTTTATCAATCCTCTCGTATAATCTTTTCTTTGCCATTTTTAAAAAGATGGTATACTATAAACGAAAGAAGGCCCTTTGTGAATGAGAAACCCTTTTACGAAAATGAACCCCTAAGCTGGTCTTTCCCGTTTATAACGTGGGACAGTTATAAAGCGCCTTTCTGGTTTCCCCTGCATTGGCATGAACGGGTAGAGATTCTCTATATCCTTAAAGGGAGTTTTAATGCGTACATCAACGGGACCCGGTGGGAAGGCAG
>JAIRSL010000277.1 GCA_031255475.1 Treponema sp. | reverse complement strand
CGGCTTTCCGTTTTTCCGCCTTTTCTGTTTTTTGCCTGAAGGGTCAATTTTTACATTGAAGCGGCGGTCCCGGTCAAAACCGGGCGGTTTTATAATGGGAAAGAGGAATCATGCTACGATATTTCATTCAGGTAATCGAAAATTTGTTGACCGTCGGAATACTGTTGGCGTTGCTATGGGCGGCGTTGGACGGGGAAACCGGAGAAGGCCGAAAACGCCGGGCTTTGTGGGGATGCGCCGCCGGTACGGGAGCGGCCCTTATCGTTGCGATCTTACGGCGAACCACCGCCCTTATCAGCCGGGGATTCTTTAACCTCTGGATTTTATCATTCGCCATCGTATTCGCTGTCTTGCATATTCTTTTCTTATGGGGAATATTACGCCGCCCCTTACGGAAAGCGTCCTTGCCGCAAAAAGGGCCCTCCCCTGCCGATGCGGTTCCCGAATATGTATGCGCCGCCCTCATGGGAATACTATTGCTCTACGCCCTGCCCGGCATATTTCTTTATCCCGCGGAATTTGCCCTTGCGGGAGAAAGTATATTCAGTACCGATTTTCTGTTTAAACTCATCGGTTTTATCGCGGGGTTACCGGTAGTCATCCTCACATCCCTGGCCCTTTATAAGACCGGGAAAGCCGCGCCTCCCCGGCTCGTGAAAGTCCTGCTTACTGCCGCTCTTTCGGTTAATATCTGCCATCAAATAATCGTCATCGTACAGTTTCTGCTGGCCCGGCGCATCATCCCCATGATACGCTGGATATTCAGGATCATCGTAGCGGCGGTTAATAACAATATTGTTTTTCTCTATACCCTGATGGGAATAAGTTTTCTTCTTCCCCTCATGTTGTTTTTTACCGGCCTGAAACGCCCGGTTTCCGGGAAAAACCCCGCCGAACGCCGGAAGTTCCGGGCCGCCCTCAGGATAAACCGGCGCCGGTACCTTACCGTGGCCGCGGGCTTTGCCGTTTCGGTTCTGGCCCTTACGGTAATCAAGGATTATACTAAACGGGAAGTGATCCTCTCCCCGGCGGAACCCATGACACTAGCGGGGGAGGAGATCCTTATCCCCATTACCCGGATAGAAGACGGCCATCTCCACCGGTTTGCGTATACCGCGTCGGATAATACGGAGGTACGGTTCATCGTGATTAAGAAAAACGCGGCGGCCTATGGGGTGGGCCTTGACGCCTGCGACATCTGCGGCCCCACGGGGTACTACGAACGGAAAAACGAGGTCATCTGCCGGCTCTGTGACGTGGTGATGAACATTTCGACCATAGGCTTTAAGGGAGGCTGCAATCCCGTCCCCCTGGCCTATACCCTGCGGAGCGGGTCAATGGTAATAGAAACGGCGCATCTGGAAAACGAAAAAACCAGATTTAAATAGGGGGAACAGCCATGTTTTGGAGAATGGTGCGGGGGGCGCTTTTCAGGCAAAAGGGGAAGATGCTCATGGTGGCCTTTACCGTTGCCCTGGGAGCGTCCCTGGCAACGGCCATGCTGAATGTGATGTTCGACGTGGGGGATAAGGTAAATCAGGAACTGAAAACCTACGGGGCCAATATCAATGTCCTTCCCCGTGGAGCTTCCCTCCTGGACGATCTCTACGGCGTAACCGATGGGCACGGGGTGTCGGACAAGTATTTGAACGAAGCGGAACTGGGAAACATCAAAACTATCTTTTGGGCCTTTAATATCGTGGATTTTACCCCCTACCTGAACATCCGGGCCCGTCTTTTTTCGGCTCCCGGAGGGGAAGAGGTAAAAGTTGTTGGAACCTGGTTTAGTCATCACCTGGAACTGCCCACCGGGGAAGAGCTGGATACGGGGATGCGGAACCTCAAGAACTGGTGGGATGTCCGGGGTCGGTGGCTTACCGATGACGATACGGAAGCCGTCATGGCCGGGGAGGCTGCGGCGGAAAAATACGGCCTTAACCTGGGAGACACGGTGGTTTTTCAAACCGGAACAGGGAACCGGGAATTTACGGTAACGGCGATATTCAGCGCCGGGGGCGATGAGGACAGGGACTTTTACCTGCCCCTTGCAACCGCCCAGGAAATGGCGGACCGGCGGGGTCTCGTGAACCGGGTGGAGGTGAGCGCCCTTACCACCCCGGATAACGAGCTTTCCCGCCGGGCGGCCCAGGACCCCAAAAGCCTTTCCATCAAAGAATGGGAAACCTGGTACTGTACCGCCTATGTAAGCGCTATCTGTTACCAGATTGACGAGGTGATACGCGACGCGGTTTCCAAACCCATCAGGCAGGTGGCGGAATCCGAAGGGGCTATCCTGGAAAAGACCCAGCTCCTCATGCTCCTCATTACAATTTTGAGTATGGCCGGTTCCGCCCTGGGAATCTCCAACCTGGTTACCGCCGGCGTGATGGAACGGGCCGCCGAAATAGGGCTTCTTAAAGCGGTGGGGGCTTACGATGCCCCTATCTCCGCTCTGGTACTGGCGGAAATAACCATCACCGGCATCATAGGCGGAACCGGGGGCTATTTTGCGGGCCTGGGTTTCGCCCAAATAATAGGCCGGTCGGTGTTCGGATCGGCCATTGACATCAAACCAATGGTGATCCCCATAGTGGCCGTACTGGTCTTCCTGGTGACCATTGCGGGAAGCATCCCCTCCATCCGGCTTCTCCTCTCCCTCCGCCCCGCCGAGGTACTCCATGGCAGGTAAACCGGTATGAACAGGCAGCGTTTTTATGTGAAGATGGTGGTGAGTTCCCTGCTCCGCCGCCGCTCCCGGATGATCGTGGCCCTCCTGGCGGTAGCTATCGGGGCGACCATCCTTTCAGGACTTATCACTATTTACTACGACATACCCCGGCAGATGGGCCGGGAGTTCCGCTCATACGGGACGAATTTCGTGCTGATCCCCGGAGGAACCGGGACGGTTATGGAAAGCGATACGGTACGAACCGCCCTGGCCTATCTGCCCGCCGCGGACATTGTCGGCGCAGCGCCCTACCGTTACCAGATGGTGAAGATCAACGAACGGCCCTTTATGGCTGCGGGAACCAGCCTGGGCGAGGCGCGGAAAACAAGCCCCTATTGGTTTGTCTCGGGCCGCTGGCCCGATGCCGCCGGGGAAGCCCTTATCGGCCAGGAAGTGGCGGACATGATACGGCTCTTACCCGGAAGCCCCTTTACCGTTACCGGGACCGGTTCTTCCGGGGAACCATTCGGCAGGGACTTTATTGTTTCGGGGATCATGCAGTCCGGGGGCACGGAAGAGGCTTTCATCTTCATGTCCCTGGAAGACTTTGAGGCCATGACGGGAGAGGCCGGAAAGATCGATGTGGTGGAATGCAGCGTCACCGCTTCCGCCGAAACCTTGGAAGCTCTGGCCCAAAAGATAGGCGCGGAAGTAGACGGAGTAAGCCCCCGGCTGGTGAAGCGGGTAACCGAATCGGAAGGGGCGGTCCTCACAAAACTCCAGGCCCTGGTGTACCTGGTAACGGCGGTCGTCCTCCTCCTCATCATGATCTGCGTAGCCACCACGATGATGGCGGTGGTGGCGGAACGCCGCAGGGAAATAGGCCTGCGCAAGGCTCTGGGCGCGGCCAACAGCGGCCTTGCGGCGGAATTCCTGGGGGAAGGCATCTTTCTGGGGGGAATCGGCGGCTTTTTGGGGGCGTTCCTTGGTTTCGGTTTTGCCCAGGGGGTAGCCCTCAATGTATTTAACCGGTCCGTTACTTTTCTGCCCCTGCTCCTGCCGGCCACCGTTTTGGCATCGGTAGTCATCACCGGCATTGCCTGCGTCATCCCGGTACGGAACGCCGCCGAGGTGGACCCGGCCATTGTCCTGCGGGGAGAATGAAGCATGAGCGGAAAAATGCGTGAAAGAGCGGCGGAAGCGGGAAAGAAAGAGACCTTGTTACAAAGGAGCGGAGTGTGAATTTATTGGAGTTGAAGGATATTTCTAAAGTTTACGGGAACCTCAAGGCCCTGCAAAACATCAACCTTACGGTTAAACAGGGGGAATGGCTCGCCATAATGGGGCCTTCCGGGTCGGGAAAGACCACGATGATGAACATCATCGGCTGTATGGATAAGCCTTCCGCGGGGCAGGTGATTCTGGACGGCGTGAATATTTCCCGTGAGAGCGCGCGGAACCTTACCGCCATCAGGCGGGACAAGATCGGCCTTATTTTTCAACAGTTCCACCTGGTCAATTACCTTACCGCCCTGGAAAACGTCATGGTTGCCCAATACTACCACAGTATGCCCGACGAAAAGGAAGCCCTGGAAGCCCTGGAGCGTGTAGGACTGGCCGCCCGCGCCGGGCATCTTCCCAGCCAGCTTTCAGGAGGGGAGCAGCAACGGGTCTGTATAGCACGGGCGCTCATCAATTATCCCATGCTGATCCTGGCGGATGAACCCACGGGAAATCTGGACGAGGCCAACGAGAACATCGTCATCGATATCTTTAAGAAGCTCCATGCTGAAGGCAGTACCATCATCGTGGTGACCCATGATCCGGAAGTCGCGGAAGACGCGGAACGGACTGTGGCGCTGGAACACGGCAGGATAGCGCGGATTACCGGAAACCGGAAACAGAGCGATTGGAAAACGGAGAATGAAAGGTGAAGAGCGGCTTTTTTTGCTTTATCGGCGTCCTGGCTTTGGCGGCAATACTGCCGGCGGGCTGCGGAAAACCAATGTATGAGGACGGGGTTTACACCGGAAGGAGCGGCAGGGACGATACCGGCGCCTGGGGAGAAGTGACGATCACCATAACGGGACAGCGGGTCACCGGCTGCCGGTTCATCACCCGGCAGAAGGACGGAACCATCAAGGACGAAAACTACGGCAAGGTAAACGGGGAAATTTCCAACCAGGACTATTACGACAAGGCGCAGCTCGCGGTCCGGGCCATGGAGCACTACGCCATGATGTACCGGGAAACCGGGGATCTGAAAAAAGTGGACGCCATCGGCGGGGCCACCATAGCCTTTGATCAGTTTACCGAAGCCGTGGAACTTGCCTTGAAAAACGCGAAAAAATAAAGATACACGGAAGCAAGCGTGGATGCGAACCCCGCCCGCGAATAACGGATTTTTTTTTAAGCGCGCATGTTATGACGAAAAAATGAATTCTCCTTTGGGAATGTTGACGGCGGCTAAGATCAGCTTAACCGGATCGTTGGGTTCCACATCCCCCTTCAACACCACCTGGGTTTCAATCCCCAGGGC
>JAIRSL010000262.1 GCA_031255475.1 Treponema sp. | reverse complement strand
ATCGTAGGGAATATGCGCGTTGTTAAAAACCGAGGCGATCTCCGGCACGGCGCAGGCCTGGCAGTGGGCAAGCCATTCCCCGGTCATGCGGCCCCGGTCCCCCAGGGCGTTGAATGTTTTGTAGTCAATGGCGGGGACCGGCTGGAGGTTCAGTATGATGACCGGGGCGCCCAGCCCCTGGGCCACGGGAAGCACCGTGTGGGAAAGGGCGTAGGTCGAAATATAGAGGAAAGCCAGTTCCACCCGCTTCTCCCGGAACAGTTCCGCCGCCCGCCTTGCCGCATCCGGGTTATCCACCAGCCCCGCGTTGACAATCTCCACGCCGAAACCGGCCGCCCTTCCCGCGATCCGCTCCAGATACCCCAGAAGCCGAGCTTTGAGCCCCTCAAACTGATCCCAGTAGGTGTCAAGCCCTATGCCGAAGAGCCCTATCGTAATGTTTTTGTCTGATTTTTCCGGATCCTGGTTTTTCATAAGACCAGTATCAGGCTAAATCATTCGATCGTGAATGGAGAAAACAATCAAATTCATGGAGAAAATCCCCCGGATCTTTCGGTTTTGGGCTGTAATGAACTGCCGCAGGGCAGCCGGATTTTTCTGTTGAGAAACCGGGGAAAAACAGGTATAATGGTCCCGTTATGGAGAAGACATCGGAACAAAGCCGGGCGTCCTTTTTGCATTACCTTCCGTACAGTGAAGAAGACGAAAAGCTGGGGATGGTTTGCCTTACCGTGGGAACGACCACTGTTGCGCCCCATACCGTTTATCCTCCCAACAAAAACGATCACCCGGTTCTTTTCAGGTCCGTTGCCGAAGGCCGGATCCTGCCGGATTTCCAGATTGTATACATCACCAAAGGGCAGGGAATCTTTAATGCCGAAGGAGTTACCTACACCGTCAACCCCGGTTCCATGCTCCTTATCATGCCGGGAATGCGGCACAGCTATAAGCCCGTTTTCGAGACAGGCTGGCAGGAATACTGGGTCGGCTTTAATGGCAGCTTCTTTATGAAACTGTTCCGGGAGGGAATCCTCTCAAAGGAACGCCTTTTCTTTCAAGTGGGCCTGCATGAACAATACCTGAATATTTTTGATCAAATTTTTGAAGAAGTCCGCGTCCAGCGCCCCCTCTACCAGTTTAAGGCGGGCGTCGGTATTATGACGCTCCTTGGAGAGGTGCTGGCCCATGAACGCCGGAAGGAACAGCCGAACTACTATCAAAAGATAGTGGAAAAGGCCAAGTATCTGATGGAATTCAACGTATACGGCGTCATCAACCTTCCAAGTATAGCGGAACAGATTGGGATCAGCCCTTCCAGACTGAACGAAATTTTCAAAACGTACACAGCCATGACCCCGTATCAATACTATATTCATATAAAAATTTTAAAAGCCGAACGGCTTCTGGAACAGCCCGATGTTTCCGTAAAGGAAGTCGCCTTCCGGCTGGGCTTTGATGATCAGTATTATTTTTCCCGGCTCTTCAAGAACAAAACCGGCATAACCCCTTCCCGGTGGAAACAGATAGTATCGCGGTAAAGGAAGGCCGGTAATCTTACAAGCGCGAAGCGCGCGTTTACAGACCGCCGGAACCTCATTATAATGGAGCTGTCCACGATGCCTGTAAAGACAATGGGAAGGGCTGTTTTGTGGAACAAACCCGTTTGTCCCTTTTTCTCAAGTGAGGTGAACTCCTGATGTCCCGTAAAGTTTCCGTAGTTTCCAAGCCCGGCGGCGGCGTTCCGCAGGGTTTTGCGCCGTCTATGAAGCCCTGGCCCGCCCTGGCCCCCCTCGGCAGGGTGCTCCGTCCTCATGACGATGATAAAGCGGTAATCTTCTATTATGATACCCGGCATGATGCCCCGGCGGCGGCCCCTCCGCATGAGGACGCAAAACCTGTCATCATCCTGATACACGGCCTGGGAGATGACGCCGATTCCTGGCGCGGTCTTATCCCCCTCCTGAGCGGAACCTTCCGGGTAGTGGCCCCGGATCTGCCGGGGTTTGGCCGGTCCGTAGTTTCCGGCCGCGCCGGCATAACGCGGCATGTTTCCGCGATACTGGCCCTGCTTGCGGACACGGGGCCCGCGATATTGGCCGGCAGTTCTATGGGCGCCCTTGTCGCCGAGGAAACGGCCATGATCCGGCCGGACCTGGTGCGGGGCCTCGTCCTGCTGGACGGGTGTATCCCCACGGCAGCGGACCCTGATAAAAGCCTGCTCCGTATGGCCCTGCCGTTTGTCGGGAAACGGTGGTTCCGCGCGTTACGGAACGACCGCGAAGGGGCCTGGCGTTCCCTGTTTGGGTATTATGCGGATATTATGAGCCTCCCCCAAGCGGACAGGCAGTTCCTCCGGGAGCGGGTTATCGCCAGGGTGGAAAGTTCCTCCCAGGAACGGGCTTACTTTGATTCCCTTAGAAGTTTAATCTTCCGCAATGCCGTGCATACGGGACGCTTTACCCGGTTCCTTCCCAAATTTTCCGGGAAAATCCTGATTATATGGGGAGCGGAGGACGCAATACTCCCTCCCGAATCTTCCCGGCCTATAAGGGCCTTGCGCCCCGACGCCGCCTTTAACCTTATTCCCGGCGCGGGGCACCTTCCCCACCAGGAAAAGCCCGAAGAAACCGCGTCAATTATCCTGCAATTTTCCTTTTAAGGTTACGGAAGGTAGAAAGAGACCCGCACATTTCCCGGATTGGACGGATTTTTGTCCTTCATACCCAATCCCGCCTTCTTCCGGCAGGGAGCCGTGTAATTTGGGCCGGAATTTCCCAGGGCATCGGCGTTTACTTTTTCCGCCTCAAAAATCCACTATTGCTTTGTAAAGGCTAAACGGCAGAAATACGGTCCACAGATTATGCGGATTGTCACAGATTAGGAATACTTTTGATACGAAAAATCCGCGTTAATCTGTGTAATCTGCGGACTTTGTTGGCATGTAGTTTGGTTATTTAGTTTTAACAAAGTACTAGATCCGTGATATTTGAGCTTGTTCCAAAACTAATTGGCCGTGCGCTAAACGCGCGCGGGTTTGTTGTCCATCAAGATCGGGCCGCGGTAAAAACTTCCGCGTTACCAAATCTTCGGTTTAAAGCCCGTGGGCGGTTCGATCTTTACCGTGTCCCCGGACTGTTCTATCAGATAAAAGCCTTTTTTAAGCACGTAGCTCCGCAGTTCAGGCGGCACAATCGCTCCGGCCATAGCGCCCAGCAGCTTTCGGGTATCGTTCCGTTCGTCAAGGTAGGCGCGGAGTATCCCCATCCGCTTCACATGAGCATCCACATCCTTCTGGCTCAGTTTGGATTTTACCTCCACCGCAAGGGCGAATTCCCCGTT
>JAIRSL010000186.1 GCA_031255475.1 Treponema sp. | reverse complement strand
TATCCCAATTCTTCCGCTTTCCGGATGATTGTTTTCCGTAACGCGTCGCTCACCCCGTCCTTGCCGGACAGGGCCTTGCTGACGGTTACGGTACTTACCGCTACCGCCTTGGCAACATCGCTCATTTTTACCGCAGACTTCATATAATTTCCGGTTACTTAACGCATTACTATATTTCTGAAAGGCTTGTCAAGGGAGGCTGTTCCAAAATTTCAGTTTTGGAACAGCCTCAAGGGGCAACAACATAAAAGTCTGTCGAAAAACAATAGAATTCCTGAAACAGGGCCATTGATTTAATTTGCCGAACCTCAGACGTGGATACTGTTCCTAATGCGTTAAGGAAACGCAGGCGGATTTAACCCGCGGCCCGTTCCATTCCCCAAAGCCGGACAAGTTCTATTACAATTTTACACGCGGCCGTCATTTCCGGGACCGAGACCCATTCGATGCGGCTGTGAAAGTTCCGGCCGCCGGTAAAGATGTTTGGCGTGGGGATCCCCAGTTCCGTGAGCCGCGATCCGTCGGTGCCGCCCCGTATGGGCTTGAGGCGAAACTCCACGCCGGTATTGCGGGCGGCGGTTTTCAGTATTTCCATGACCTCCGGCCGGGCTTCTATTTTTTCCCGCATGTTGCAGTATTGGAGCTTTGCGGAAACACACGCACGGCCTCCGGGAAACTGGGCTTCCACGGTCCGGGCAAAACTTTCCAGGGTCGTCACCCGCCGTTTCGCTTCCCGGCGGTCAAAATCCCGGATGATAAGTTCCAGAAAGGCTTCCTCGTGATTGCCCCGGATTTCCGTAAGGCAGTAATAACCGTAATAGCCGTCGGTCGCTTCCGGGCTTTCGTTCCGGGGGAGAAGCGCGGCAAAGGACGCGGACATCAGGGCGGCGTTCACCAGGCGGCCCCGCGCCGCGCCGGGATGTATGACCTTCCCGGTAAAGCGGACCTCCGCTCCGTAAGCGTTGAAGCACTCGGCTTCGAATTCCCCCAGGGGGCCGCCGTCCAGGGTATAGCAGGCGGCGGCTTTAATGGTTTCCAGGGGAAATTCCGGAAGCCCCTTGCCGGTTTCCTCATCCGGGGAAAAGATGATCTCCACCGGGCCGTGTTCGATTTCAGGATGGTTAAGCAGATATTCCGTTGCCGTCATGATTTCGGCAATGCCCGCCTTGTCATCCGCCCCCAAAAGGGTGGTCCCATCGGTATGGATGACCGTCCCGCCTTTCTGGGCGGCCAGGCCCGGATCCGCCTCCGGATCCAGAACCAGCCCGTCCGCCAGGCCGATGCGCCCGCCGTCGTATTTTTCCACAACACAAGGCGTTACATCCCTTCCGGGGGCGTCGCCTGAGGTATCCAGGTGGGCAAGAAAACCCACCGCGGGAAGCAGCGCTTTTCCGGGCGATGCCGGAAGGCGGGCAATCACGTAACAGTGAGCGGTTAATTCCACATCTTTAAGGCCCAGGCCGCGGAGTTCCTCCGCCAGGAGTTTGGCCAGATCCCACTGACCCGGCGTGGAAGGAGTGGCTTCAACGTGGCGGTCGCTGGTGGTCTCGATCCGGACATAGCGCAAAAACCGGGAAGTAAGGGCATCCGCCAGGGCCGCATCCCCGGTTTGAGAAACTGAACGTGTCATGGTTCGAGTATGAACGGAAAAGAAGACGGGGTAAAGAGGCGGGCCGGATCTTTGATGGTTGGACGCGCGATATGGCATAAACCTCCCAATATTGGTATACTGCCTTCTATAAATTTTGCTGCCATTATACGGAGGATGCCATGGCTGATATGCTGGCCCTTCTGGGGGACGAAGCGGTCGCCCTGGGGGCCCTTCACGCGGGATTGAGCGCCGCCTACGGGTATCCGGGGACCCCTTCCACGGAAATTCTCGAATATCTTATTGCCGGATACGAAAAAGGCGGGCCCCGTGCGGCGTGGGCTTCGAACGAAAAGACCGCCATGGAGGCCGCCCTGGGGGTGTCCTTTGCCGGACGCCGGGCCCTGGTCACCATGAAGCATGTGGGCCTCAACGTGGCCGCCGATCCCTTTATCAACGGGGCGCTTTTGGGCATCAAGGGAGGGCTTGTCATTGCCGCGGCGGACGATCCGGGGATGCACAGTTCCCAAAATGAACAGGATTCCCGGTTCTACGCGGCCTTCGCGCAGACGCCCTGCCTGGAACCCCGGAACCAGCAGGAAGCCTACGATATGACCAGGGAAGCCTTTGACGTTTCCGAAAGGTTTCATGTACCGGTGATGCTGCGCCTGGTAACCCGCCTGTCCCATGCCCGGGCCGGGGTTATTGTGTCGGAAGGCCGGGCGCAGAATCCCGTGTCCAAAACAGAAGACCGGACTCAGTGGATGCTCCTTCCGGCGTACGCCCGGCGGAATTACCGCTCCCTCATCGAAAAGCAGCGGGACATACAGGAATGGTCCGAAAATCACCGGGCCGCCGCCCTGGAACTGGAAGGCCGGGATGCTTCCGTCGTCATCATCACCTCGGGGATAGGGGGCAACTATTACGAGGAAAACCGGGATGATTTTGTTAAATCCCTGGGAGGCAAGGTTCCGGCTCGTCTCCATATCGGCGCTTATCCCCTGCCGGAAAAAGCGATACGCCGGCTTTGCGGGGACGCCGGCAAAGCGCTTGTCATTGAGGAAGGCCAGCCTTTTATTGAAGAAAAGCTCCGGGGGATTCTGCCCCAGGCCGTCAGGATTTCCGGCAAACTGGACGGGACCATAAACCGGACCGGCGAACTCGATCCCGATACGGTACGCCGGGGGCTGGGGCTCCCGCCACGGCCATCCATCCTGACGGACGGCATAGCGGCTCCGGCTTCCGGCCAAACCGGAGAAGCAGGGCAAGACCCATTGCAGGACCTCGCCAAACTGCCGGGCCGGCCGCCCCAGCTTTGCAAGGGCTGTCCCCACGGCGACAGCTACGAGACCATCAAACGGGTGGTCTCGGAACTCGACCCGGCGGAAGGCCGCCCTTCTGTGGCGGTGACCTCCGACATAGGGTGTTATTCCCTGGGGGCCATGCCACCTTACTCCGTCCCCGAAAGCATTGTGTGCATGGGGGCCTCGGTAAGCATGGCTAAAGGCGCCGCCGAAGCGGGCATCAAATACGCAATAGGCGTCATCGGGGATTCCACCTTCCTCCATTCGGGGATCCCCGCTCTCGTTGACGCGGTTGTTTCCGGTACGCCCATGACATTGATCATCCTGGACAACTCCACTGTCGCCATGACCGGCTGTCAGGAGACCATACTCCCTTCTTCCCGGATCCGCGAACTCATCCTGGGGCTTGGGCTCGAAAGCGCACACCTCCTTGAACTTGAAGCGAAAAAACAGCTTATCGAGTCCAACGCGGCCCTCCTTAAAAAAGAGGTCGAGTACCGGGGAGTGTCGGTAGTGATCTTCAGGCGGGAATGTCTGGAAGCGGCGCGGAAGCGAAAAAAAGCCGGTGGGGAAGGGTCCCCGTAGGACCGTAACGGTGAGTGGTCCGGCAGGACGCGCCGCAAGATTTCTTCTGGCATTCCGGTTGTACGGACGATCCTTCTGCCGGCGACAGTAAACACAAAATGCGTGTTATGCGCCATTTTTTAGCCCCAATATTATTCGTGGTGAGGGTTTAATACCTTATGAGAACAACATACCGCATGGCTCTGCCGCGCGGTTGTTGATTGTCGTAGGCACCATCCGTGCACCTGAAATTTGTTAATTTTTTTCATAAAAGGTATTGTCCAAATTAAAAATATTGAGTACCATATTCTATGAAAAAGTTGGTGGTTTATAAAGCGAAATATAAAACATGACTTTCTAAAACTTTGTTGTCAAATATAAGGAACAAACAATGGTAAACAAAAAAATTCTTTTGGGAATATCAGCAATAGTGCTGGTATTTGGTCTGGTTCTGGCAGGCTGCGCCACCATCACAGGCGGCACGGAACCATCGGCGGCGGCAGAACAACTGGCGGCGGACATACGATATTGAAGCGGGGAAGGCAACGGTCACGCTCTCAGGAGGCGTACGGCTCGAAAAGGCCGCCCTCACTGTTCCATCGGGGGGGAACGCAAAAAAAAGCCTTTCATTCAACATTGGGAGCTTATTCAATTCACATATCTCCTTTTATAAAACATTTTTTTAATTTATTTCATTATTCAACTTTTGTCAAGGGCAATGTCGCATAACGTTCCGGCTGTTTAGGACAAGACCATATTTTCAAACTACTGTATATATCTATAATATACCATATTTTCAATATATGCAATAGTTTTTATTAAAAAATACGTTATTTTTACAATTTTTTATTAAACATATACTTTTGAGCGGTATTTGAGCCAATATAGACTACGCAAACCAGGCCAAACCACTGTAAGGCTTCCGGCGTAATTTGATTATTCCATGCTAAAAAGCCAATAAGAGCGCACCATATTAGAAACACATGAAACTTTCTGCTCGAAAATTTTTCTTTCATAACTTTTGAACCTTCTGTAATACGTTGTTAATTTTTTCTTCCAGACGTCCCATTGTAATTTCGATATTAGATAATTTAGCCTCATTCTCAACAAACCTTTCATCAATTTTATCTATACGGCTGTTCAAATTTTCTGATAAGCTGTTTATATCTTTTTCATTGTTTTCAACTTTAAAAACAATCTTTGAAAATTTCCAAAGTAAAGTACCTATCGGAATAAACATAACGATAATAGAGATTAGGCTTATTATTAATTGTCCCTGTTCCATTTTACTGTTCCGCTGGTTCTTCTGATTCCGGTTCTGGTTTTTCCACCCATTCATTTAATTCTTCATCAAAAATAACTTTTGTATGAGGTGGAACCTTTTCAGTAAATTCTTCCGGTGCTTCATCATCATCGAACCAATGCCCATATAATTCAGTCTTGTGAAATAAAAATCTCATAGTTAG
>JAIRSL010000171.1 GCA_031255475.1 Treponema sp. | reverse complement strand
GGGGGATAGCCGGAGGTATTATTGCCGCCGTAATAAATAACCTCGTAAGACGCTTCATAAGAAGACATTTCATAACAGCCTATAAACAGCGGAAACAGAAACAGCAGGATTGCGCTCTTTGGCATTTTAGGGGTCATGACGAACAATATACTATAAGACCGGCGTTATTTCCACCGGATATAACGGGAATATAACGAAAAAGGCCGGAGTCCGGCTTATTCTTCCGCGCCTTCATTTTCTTCCGACGGCAATCAGCGCCTCCGCCCGGTGATCGTAGGGAGACCCCTCCCAATCGCCGTAAAGTTCCACGCCGGAAAATCCCGCGTCGAACAGGAGCCGCCGGAGTTCGGAAGCGGCGTACAAACGCTGGGTAAAGGTCTTTTCCATACGCCGGCCGTCTTTTTTGTCGATGAGAATCCACCGGTTTCGCAGGAGGGACCAGGAATCCAGAGGGGCGTATTCCGTGAGTACCATAAAGCCCACCCGCTCGAACCACTCGGCCCCGGTAAAGTCCCGGACCGCGATCTCCTTCCCCAGGGTCTCTATGACGAAGGCGCCGCCGTCTTTGAGGGAATCCAGGGCGTTTTGGGCCGTAAGCCGGTCGTCTTCGGGATTGTCGAAATAGCCGAAGGATATGTAGAGGTTTATTGCCAGGTCGAAAGCGCCGGGACGCCTGAAGGAGCGGACATCGGAGCGGACGAACTCTATGTCCAGGTTTTCGTAGGCCGCATCGCTCCGGGCGGTTTCCAGGTACGCCCCGGTAATATCCACCCCCACGGCGGAAAAACCCCGGCGGGCCAGTTCCAGGGTGATACGGCCGAACCCGCAGCAGAGATCCAGAACCCGGGGCGGGGACACGGCTCCCTCCCGGTACAGGTCCGGGCAGGCAAGGCGGGTGATTCCGTCGGCCACACGGGGAATTTCGTTCATACGCCGGTCGTCAAACATGACGGGAGCGTACTGTTCCCAAAAATCGTCGTCGTAAAACCATTCTTTTTCAGGCCGGATACCGCGTTTCATCGAAAATTATTATAGTAAGAAGACTGGTAAATGCCTATAAGAAGGTTATACTTAAAATCATGAAGAAAAAAAGAGTAATAAAAAATTCCCTGATGGCATTCCTTTCCCTGGCGGGCATGGTGCTCATCAGCGCGTGTCAGAGCGTTCCTGAAACCGTATTCAGGAAAAACCGGCAGTCTCAAAACAATATTGAGAAAGCGGCTTCCAAGACAGTGATTAAATCTGAAATCGTACCCATGAACCCGGAAATCGGATACGAAGGTCCCCGGATGCTCATCATTATGGCCATTCAGAACATCCCAAACCGGGGAAGGCTGGGGGATCTCATCCGAAACACGGTATTCAACGGGCTTAATTCCGAAGCCTATGGGGAAAAGATCATCGCCGACTATCGCTGGCAGTACCAGGATGCGGGAAAACAGGCCCTGCAGGAAGGCGGCGCTCCTTCCGAAACCTGGAACTGGGAGTACAGTGAAACCGTTGAAGGTGTTGAAATACCCCTGGAACGGGTCTTATCGGGGATTACCAACTGCTTCCTCGTCAGCCGGTTCCGGGAGTATTATCTGGGAGGCGCCCATGGTATGCATGAAAAGCAGTATTTCCTGTTCGATATGGGTAAAATCAAAAAAATCGCCCTGGACGAACTCATCAGGAAAAACGCCCGCATGACCCTGCGGCGTCTTATAGCGGCCAAACTGCGGGCCTTTGCGGGAATTGAGGGAGACGCCCCTTTAAGCCAGGGCGGTTTCTTTATGGATCTGCCCGAAATTCCGGAGAATTTTTTCCTTACCCCCGGCAGCCTCGGATTTCACTGGGATCCCTACGAAATAGCCCCCTACGTGATGGGTTCCATCGAAGTCCTCATTCCCTATGATGAACTTATGGATGTGTTGCGTTGACACTTGAGCCTGTTCTAAAACTTCAGTTTTGGAACAGCTTCAATTTACTAAGCCTTTGGACCGGATCTTCCGATACTTTGAAAAATTGATGGAGGAGTCCATGAAGCGTTATTGTATCAAGAGTGAACCGGGCAGAGTTGAATATATGGATATTATCAACGAAAACAGCGAAGGCTACATCATCCGGGTTACCAGGATAAGAGACGGGTACGAAAAGGTAATCGAAGAGATTTTGAGCAGGCACCTTTTCAATATATGTCTTAAAACGGGCTTTATCTACAAAGCGGAAAGAATCGCGGCCTCGGTAGCGTAGGTTTCCGGTACTGCCGGCAGGTTAAGACCGTTCGTTCCCGAATGGTAACGTGCGGCGGACCGGAGCGGCCGGATGACCCTAAGGGATGGCCTTTCCCCCGCCTTTGCGGACGGGGGTCAAGTTTCCCGCGGTTACACCGAAAAAACGGCGGATGTCCATGAAACAAACCATTACCATGAAGCGGGCCGTTTTAGGCATCATTTTTTTCCTGATTCCGGGGAGCGTCTTTGCCTACGGCGAAAAAACACTGATCCTTGGCGGCTCGGCGGGTTGGGACGCGGCTGAAAACCGGGAAGGCATCGCCGAGATTGGGGCGATACGGCCGAATCCCGTGCTGGTCCTGTCATCGGTCCGGGATGATGATGCCCGCCTGGACATGGCGCTGTCCTTTGACGAAGGCCGGCCCGGTTTGTTTGCGGACCGGACCGGGCATTACCGGGTGGCGGTATCGGCGGCGGTGGCTTCGGCGGATATGCGCCGGGCCAGAACCGGGACCGGGGCGGCTCACTTTTTCGGCAGCACCGTAACAACCCTCCGGGCGGGCTTGCAGGACCCGGACCCCCTGGTCATCACTCCCCATTCGCGGGAGGCGATTTTAGCGCCGGCGTCGGGAGTCCGGGACTTTACCCTGGAATTCTGGCTTTACCCCATGAACATGGAAAACGGGGAACAGATACTGACCTGGACTTCCACCCGGACGACCGGTCCTAAGGAACACGTATACCAGCGTATACAGTGCGTGGCGGTAAGGAACAAGCTGGAGTGGGCCTTTCGGGACTTCTTCTCCGCCCCCGGTGAAAACCACCTGCCGGATTTTTCTCTAAAGGGCGCTTCGCCGGTAGCGCCCCGGACCTGGAGCCACCACCTTATCAGGTTTGATTCCGCCACAGGGCTGCTGGAGTACCTGGTTGACGGGATTCCCGAAGATATCCTCTATACGACCTCCACAGGCCATGAGGGGGGCGAGGTCTATACTCCCGGCATAGGGGAAGAAGGCCGCATGGTCCTTGGCGGCCGGTTTGCCGGGCTTATGGATGAGTTCAGGCTTTACAGCGCTTTTATAGACCGCCCGCTGCTCAGGAAGTATTTCGGACGGAGAGGGCGCATGGAAACCCGTATTCTGGACCTGGCGGAAGAGAACAGCCGTATCGTCAGGGTAGACGCCTTTGGGGGAAGAACCTCCAATGCCGGAAGAATACGGGAACCGGTGATTCCGGAAACCTCGGGCCGTGGAGGGGCCGCCATTTTAGCGGCCCTCGCCAACGAATACGGGGACGGCTCTTTCGATTTTGCCGATGATTCGGCGGTCCGGTTTTTCATCCGGACCGGGGATACTCCCTATCTCATGTCCGGTGCGGCCTGGCGTCCCTTTGAACCGGGAACGGAACTGGACGGCGGCTTTACGGGAGACCGTTTCCGGGGCCGGTTTGTCCAACTGGCGGCGGAATTCTACCCGTCGGGGGACGGGGAAACTACCCCGTACCTGGAGGAACTGCGGGTCGTCTACGTTGCCGGCGAGCCTCCCCATCCACCCTCCATGGTGACCGCCGTTGCCCGTAACGGGGCGGTGGACCTCTCCTGGCGGCCCAGCCCCAG
>JAIRSL010000155.1 GCA_031255475.1 Treponema sp. | reverse complement strand
AAATAAGAATATCGCAGGGAAGAAATATAAAAGCGGCCTGTGGGCAATTAGCAAGTAAATATAATATCGGTGTTCTATGTAAAGATACCCGATAAACAATTTTCTAAACACATGTCAAGAATATGTTATTATGCGACATTTCTTCAAACACTTCAACACAAATATCCTCAGCGTCCCTACGTGTACTTAGTCATCTCTGCAGCCTCAAAAATCGTCAGGTATTTGTCCATGTTTCCCCCGTGCCGGTAAAAAATCGTATGCCTCCTGCCCGCAATAAATGGGACAAACCTGCAAATTGCTCAAATACCTTTACAATCCCGTTCAGGGTATAAAAAAAGCCCCCGCCATGTATCCGGCAGGGACTTTTCATTCAGAAGGGAAAGGGGATTACACCCGTCTTCGTTTCCTGTTGTTGTTCGCGTACGTTTGGTACGGCCGGAACGTTAAATGTCCGGGGCGTTCTTGAGCAGGTAATCCTCCGCTTCCTTGTTCCACAGGCCCTTGTACCGGCCGCAAATTTCGGCCAGGTCCGTGTAGAAGGGGCCCAGGCCGGAAGCGCCGGACCTGCCCTTTTCGGCAAAGTCGTTAATGGCGGTGAGTTCCAGCTTCTTGTGGGTGTATATGAGCTTCTTCCAGCCGGGAATCTTGTCCAGGTTGAGGGTGGTCTCGGGTACGGTGTTCAGACCGCCTATATGGGTAACCATGAAGACCGGGTTAAGTTTGCCCTGAGCCATCATGGACAGGGATTCCTTCATGTCTTCGGTATTACCCCCGGAAGTTCCCACAAAATGATGGGATTCGTAGTGGACTTTGTAGAAGTTGCAGGTCGCCGAAAAGGATGTGTCCGTGGGACCGGCAAAGAAGTTGAGGCAGCCGTCCCGGTCCAGGAGCCGGTCGCCCATTTCAAGGACCGGCTTGACCGGGGCAAAGACGAACACGTCGTTGTAGAGATTTCCTCCGTTAACGGCTTTAAGGTGATCCACCGGATCGGCAATATCCCTGGTGTTCATGTAGATGAGCTCCACCCCGTTGGCTTTGGCGTCTTCTACCGTGAGGAGTTGGGCCGCCCGCACAAGACGGCCCTCATCTATGTCGGTAACCACCAGGCGGGAAGGCCGCCGGGGGTTATGAATGGCGTAGTCTATAGCGCAAAGCCCCATGGGACCCACCCCGGCAAGGAAGACCAGGGAACCCCCTTCAACTATGCCCATATTGTGCTTATAGGATCCGTTGATAGTGTGGTACTGGGCGTGGAAAGCGCCCACAATGCAGGACACCGGTTCGGCCAGGGAACCCAGGTAGAAGTTGTCCACTTCGTAATCCAGAAGGCAGTCCATCTCCAAGACATCTTTGGGGATGATCACGTAGGAAGCGTCCCCGCCTATGAACTCGTAAGAGTAGCCGGGGGCCCACAGGGTAGGCCGCCCGTCCTCGCCAGGGTAGTTGAGGGACGGCTGTATGGCGAACTTCGCGCCGGGTTTGAATTTATCCGCCCACCGGGCGCCCACTTTTTCGATGACCCCGCAGAACTCATGGCCGATGATCACGGGATTCGTTGCCAGGTTATGACGTACGCGCTTATGGGCCGCCCCCTGCATGGCCAGTTTATGGCTGGACATACAAATAGAATCGGATATGATCTTAGCCAATATTTCATCGTCCCGAATTGCGGGAAGCTCAAATTCGTCTAACCGGAGGTCGTTGACCCCGTAGATCCGTACCGCTTTTGTTTTCATTGTTACTCCATAGGTTGATTATATACGGGAAAGCCATGCTTCCCGGTAGGGGAAAATTTCAGGTATACCGGGTTTGACGACTTCCTGATACCCAATGTCAAAGTCCCTGGCAAGATCCGTCAGGGATTTCCCGGTCAGGGCCATCTTAGCGGTCATGGCCGCTCCCAACGCGGTCGCTTCGGCGATGTCCGTAAGGTACACCCGCTGGTTCCTGAGGAACGCCGAAACCAGGACGTTGTAGGCTTCGTCTTTCCGGAACCCCCCTTCGATGAATACCTCTCCGGGGGAATCCGCCGCACCTTGCAATGAATCCGCACAAGAAACGCCGGTCCGCTCCATGGCGGTAACGGTCTGCATCACCAGGGAGATTCGGAGGAGGGCGATACCGCGTTCGTAGCTTTGGAATGAGGGGGGAAGAACCTTGCCGGAAGCTATGTCTTCGTAGGGGTATTCCGCGCCGGCTTCGGCTATCCGGGGTTTGGAACCGGGGAACTGCCCCGATCCGGCAACCAGTTCCGGCAGAAGAAAGGCGTCTTTTTCGGCAAGAATGGTCCGGTAGAGTTCCCGGTCATAGGAAGGGATATCTTTCCGGCCATGAAGTTTCATCAGCAGGGCGGACCAGATCTCAAATTCCTTGCCGCCCTGAAAGATTGCGGTTTTGATAGGGCCGCCGAACGCGGAAATATTGAAGAAGACTACCTTTCCCAACTCGTCAGGGGTAAAGCCGTAGGTTTTCACCGGATTCATGATGACGCACCAGGTTCCGGTTGAATTGAGCGCGAAGCCGGTTTTCCCTTTTTTGGCGAAGTGGGGAAGCAGGGACGAGTTGGAATCGTGTATCCCCATGGTGACGATCACGTCCCGGGAAAGGCCGGCTTTTCGGGCGAATTCTTCGGTGACATTGCCCAGAACATCCCAGGAATTGCCTATCTTCCCCGGCATGAGGGAAGCGACCCCCAGCCCTTCCGCCACGGAAGACAGCTTGTGTTCCACCTGATCCCACAGATAGCCGTGGCAGCCCATATAGGTCCCCTCCGCCCCGGTTTTGCCGGTAAAGCGGTATCCCCAGTACTGGGGGTAGAGCAGGAGATGGGACGTATTCCCGAACTGTTCGGGATAATTTTCTTTCAGGAAGAGTATGCCTTTGGCAGGATTGATTAGGGCTTTAAAATAGGGGGTTCCGGTCCGCTCCTGAAGGAATTCGGGAGTGCCGAAGAGGGAATAGAAGCGATCCTGAAATTCGTCCCCCGGCTCGTGGGTATAGTACACGCACGGCGCCGAAGGCTTGCCGTCTTTCCCCACGCACACAAAGGTGGCCCCATGAGTGGTTACGGCCAGCGCTTTGATGGGGTACTCCCCGGCAAACTTCGCCAGTTCCTCGATGAACCATTCTTCCATGGCTTCAAGATCATGGACTTCAAGGCCGTTCTCTATCCGGGGCGGAAAATTCCGGTAAACGGCGCCGATCTGGGTAAGGGCGTCATCGTAGACCGCCACTTTTTTGTTGGTCATTCCTATATCAATGACCGCAATAGCATATTCCATGGTTTCCCCCTTATATCCTGTTCCGGCCGCCGGCAGTCCGTCTCAGTGTACCATCACCTGGCCTCCGGTAACCGGAAGAGCCTGGCCGGTTTCATATTCCTGTTCCACGATATAATAAATGGCCCGCATCACGTCCGTGCCGGTACAGCCCCGCTTCATGGGGACTTTGGCTTCATAAAAAGCCTTTACATCGGCAACGGTTTTGGCGCCGGGAACCTTGCCCGCCTTGAGGTACTGCACAAAAAGGCCCTTTTCCGGATCGGACCACAGCGGGCCGTCCAGGAAATTTCCCGGACAGATAGCGTTTACCTTAATATTGCAGGCTATCAGTTCCAGGGCAAAGCTGGCGGTAAGCCCTATGCCGCCGAATTTGCCCCCCGCGTAGGCCCCATTTTTGTTGGAACCTTCAAGGCCCGACTTGGAGTTGATCTGAATGATGTCGGTCATCCATGCGGGAGCGGTGAGGGACTGCTGCCTGAAGAGCCGGGCGGCATGTTTCACTATGATGAAGTAGCCGGTATAGTTGATGTCCGTGACGAATTTAAAATCGTCCACACCCTGTTCCATGACGCTGCCGGCCCGGAGCACTCCGGCGTTGCTGATACAGAGGTCCAGCCCCCCGGCGGTTTCCCGTATGGTCCGGAACAGGGCCTCCACCGAGGCTTCGTCCGAAACATTGACCGGCACCGGCACCGCGGCGATACGCTTTTCCGAGGCGTTGATCCGTTTGGACAGCTTTTCCGCCCCGTCCCCGTTAAGGTCGGCGATGAACACCAGGGCCCCGGATGCGGCAAGCCCCCGGACTATCTCTTCTCCAAAACCCTGCGCGCCTCCTGTGACCAGGGCAATGCGATCCTTCACCACGTTTGAACGGCCGGAAGCGTCCAGTTCCGGACTCGAATCCTGTTCCTTCGGAGCCCAGGGGCCGCTGGTTACTTCCAGCAATGTCCCGTCCCGACCCTTCATGCGTTTTCCCACGGCGTCAATATCCCGGTCTATCCAGTACAGGGTTTCCCCGGACCCGCCTTTTTTTACCGCTATACAGGAAGGAAAATTCCGTACCCGCGCCGTCCTGGTGGCCGCTTCTACCCCGGAAGGAGCCCGCTCGAATTCCCAGGCCGTAAAAGCTTCGTGGAGTATCTTCGCCGCTTCCTCGTCAAACCGGAAGGACGAAACCTTTTGTTCTTCCCCCGACTCGGCGGACTGAGCGGCCCATAAGAATTTTTCCGCCGGGGCAATATCCACAACAAGGGCTTCCCGGGGAACCACCGGCGGGTCCGGGTCTTCCCCGGAGTCCCGGCAGACTATCCAGGATTTTTTGGTAGCAGTCAGATACAATCCCCGGATAATGGCGGCCAGACTTTGGCATTCTTCCTGTCTTTTCATATATCCTCCTCACTTTCCCGTTTTTAAATTTTTCATAATAGTATAATAAGAAGCTTCATCGCGCAAACCGGGGCTCCGCCCCACATCGGCATAGACCGCAAGCCGCTTTTCCAGACTTTCCGTTGCCAGGGGGTTATCCGGGGCAAAGAGGCCAAGGCTTTTGTCCAGGGAACTCAGCCGTTCATGGGCGATAAGGGCCCAGGTGGTGTCTATCAGATGACGGAAAGGGGGGAGCAGGACCTCCGGGCTGTTGAAAGACTGGCGGGAACTGTTGATATCCACGCCGGATATTTCCATAAAACCCCATTCCGCGCAAAGCTGCCGGACACGGCGGAGCTGTTCTTCCGTATTCCGGGGCGGCATGTACGTGACGGCCCGGTAGCCCAGACGGGCAAGCTCCTCAAACAGAGGCTCCAGAAAGGCATCTTCAAAGTGTTCGGCCTTCTTATCCCCCGTGGGCGATTCTCCCACATCGCCCAGGTACGCATAGGAAGGGACGGCTCCGATGTCATTGGCAAAAGCCGTCACCTGCCGGGCGGGAAGGCATTCCCGCTCACCAGGCTGTATGAATATACAGGGAAGGAAGGTGGATTTGAGTATTCCCAGCAGATCGTAGAGATAATGAATGTTTTCGCGGTCCGAAAGCATCGCCGCGATTTTGGGAGGCGCTTTTACTCCCAGCCTGCCTTCCAGGGCCGAAACCAGGTCCGGGCCTTTCCCGTATTTTTTGATGAAGACTTCCGCCACGGCCGCAAGGAGATGCCGTTCGGTGATACCGCCGCCGCGGTCAAATTGGGAGCGGCCGCGTATATCCCGGTCAAAATCAATTTCCCCAAGCCCCGATTCCCGCAGGACAATGTTGGCGTTTTCGGCCATGGCCCTGGTACGGAGCAGCCGCTCTTCCCGCAGGGGCCGCAGGAATTCCGCCGTCCGGGGGATAGCCGGCTTGGGTACGCCCTGAACGGTCATGTACACGATTCCGGCCGAATCGGGGTTGTTGATCTTCCGGCCGGCGAAAAGCCCCGGCCTGCCGTCCGCGCCGGTTTTAAAGCTTACCCGGACTTCGAACCCGGAACACCCCCCTATTCCCAGAACGGCGCAGGCCTCAATCATCTCTTCCGCGGCGGCAATGGAGTCGTGATCCACCGAACCCGCCGCCCCAAGACCCGCTTCCAGGCAACGCAGAGCCGCCATAGCCGGGGTATAGGGGCTAAAGCTGTAAATCGTGTGAATGTGGTTGTTCACTTCCCTGAGCGGTGTTTCCGCCGCATCCGAATCCCCGGCCCCGGACAGCGGGATCGGATTCTTCTGCCGCTCTGCCGCTTCATGAGTTTTCAGAGCCTCAATCCGCTCCTCCCGGAGGGCGCCAGGATCGTTGATCCTTAAAAGTAAAGCCATTGCTGAATCAGTCACTTTTCATCCTAATATTATGATTCGTAGCGAAGGGTTTCATACCCCACCCTTTAGGGCGAAGTTGTTGATTAGGTTAAGTTTACCCGTAATTGACGAAGAGGTAAAGGGATCGCGTTGTACGGATCGGGACAAAATATGATTAAAAAACGAAGGAAATGTACATATCCACGAATAGATGCGACTAATTAGGATGTAACATATAAATCATTACTCAATAATATGCGGCCGTTTGAGTTTAGTCCGCGTATACACGGATAACATGTCTTCCAAGGCCGCCACAAAGCGCCGTTTTGTTGCGGGGGAATACCCCAACAGCCTTTTAGGTGAGGCTTACGTTGTGTTTTTTTAAAAGCCGGCTTACCGTCATGTGGGACAGAGAATCAATGTACTGTAATTCCACGCAGGTATCGGCCAATAATCGTAAACTCCAGGCGCTGAATCCCGCCGGCGGCGTGCTGTAGGCCAGGGCAATGATACGGGCTTCCAGTTCACCGGTTACTTTGGCGGGAACCGGCGGGGTTTCCCGTTTTTTACGCCGCAAAAAGACCGTAAGGTCTGACGCTTCGGTGAAGTCCTTTTTTACTATCTGGACGGTTTGGCGGCTCACGCCGATACGGTGGGCGATATCCGTTTCGGTATCCGGTTTCCGGCCATCCGAGGTATCCAGGGCAAGGATAATTGACGCCCGTTTAAACAATTTGCCGCTTCCGGTTTTCGTGAACGCCTCAAGTTCACGCCGTTCCTGCGCGGTGAGTTCTATGCTTCGTTTGGTTTTTGTCATTGGTAATATTCCTCACGCCCGAATACTACCTCTTCTATCATCCTTTGTAAATATATAGACGTTACGGTCTGTTGGCCGGATAGTCTGTCTTAATTCGGTAACATTTTTCGATGAGGCAACGCGACTGCTTGACAGAAAAATCAATCTTATGGTATGATATTTTTATATATTCCCACCCGCAGAGTGTATCCTGCGGGCGGTGACAAACAAGGGGCCGTTATAAGGATGTTAGGGATAAAAATCGTTTACAAAAACAGTTTTGTCTTTTCAACCTCGTTAATACCCCCCCCCCCCCCCCCCACGTTTTTAGCCTAGCCGAAGTATCGGCATCTCCGACACGACACAGTAAAACAACAACCCGTCCCGCTTTACCCGGAAAAACTGTTTCCTGGTTTCCTAGAAACTGGCCCTTTTGGGCCGGCAATATACAAAAGAGGTTTGCCCGGGGCAAACTTCGAGGAGCTGCGTAATGGAAAAGAGATTTGTAATTGAATCGATCGATCCCCAA
>JAIRSL010000125.1 GCA_031255475.1 Treponema sp. | reverse complement strand
GTTGACACATCAATGCCGTCAGTGGTATACGGGGAATTCGGAAAGGGCAAAGTGATATGGTCCGCGGCGCCTTTTGAGGAAAGCAATCAGAGAATACACAAACAGGTATTTACCAATCTGCTTGAATTCCTGAACCCCGAAAGACCGCTCATAAAAACCAACGCCCCTCCCTATGTGGAATTTACCGTATTCACGGATGCCGGGAAGGGCATCGCACAGCTTCACTGCGTCAATATCCAGGATTTGAATCCGATGATTTATCTTCCGGGATTTACCGTCGGCCTCCGTTCCCCCTCTGCCCCCAAAAGTATAGTAAAGCTGCCTGACAGGGATTCTGTTTCCTTTTCTTATAAGGATGGATATACGGAATTTGCCGTTGACGGCCTTGATATTTTCCGTATGTATCAGCTTGAATTTTAGACGGAGCTGAACGTCATGGCCAAACGGCATACCGCGGTTGTTGTAGGGATGGGAGAACGGGGGAAAATACACCTCTACGGGCTGCTCAACAACCCCGGCAGCTTTGAAGTAGCCGGCGTATGCGACAGGCATCCCGATCGCCTCGAGGCCGGAGCGGACGAGTACAGCATTCCAAAGGAAAAGCGGTTTACCGACGCCGAAGCAATGATGGCCGCCGTAAAACCGGATATACTGGCCTTTGCCACCATGCCGCATATCCGCGTCCCGCTAGTGGAATTGGCGGTTAAATACCGCGTTAAAGGGCTTTTGTTTGAAAAGCCCCTGGCCATTAGCCTTAACGAGGCGGCGGAGATTGTCAGGCTGTGTCATAAAAATAATATCAAGGCGGCGGTGTGTCATCAGCACAAATACCTGCGTTCCTATGATCAGATGCGGGAGGCGCTGGAAAGCGGAGAATTGGGCGAAATTTACGAAATCCGCGCAAGCTGCAAACCAAACCCGTCAATGCTCGGAACCCATTACATCGATTACATGATCTGGGCAAACGGCGGCAGCCGGGTAAAGGCGGTGGCGGGCCATGTACACGGGAACTTCTTTCTTGATTATCACCATCCGTCTCCCGATTATTTCTTGGCCCAGCTGGCTTTTGAGAACGGCGTGCGGGGCATTATTGAGTGTGGGTATTTTTCTCCCCAGCGGGCGGACTACCATACAGGTTTTACCTACAACCCTGATAATATCAATTACTGGACAGACGACAGGCTGACTGTTCTGGGAACCAGGGGTTACGCCTGGGCCGAGTGCAGCGGCCGCTGCGCATGTTTTACCGGCAGGACCGCGCCGGAAATTGCGGCCGGCGATTACGGCGATTTTGTCAAGCGCGAACAGTTTGAGGCACAGATACGCTACACCGCCGATTACGCCCGCTGGCTCGACGGCAAAGCGGAATTTTCCTGCAATCTGGATACGGCGTATCACGGGTTTGAAATTCTGGAAGCCATTTACCGCAGCGCGTTGTACATGACCCGTATCGATCTGCCCCTGGCTACGGCAGAAGAAGACACCCTGGCGCTTTTAAGGCAAAAACTTAATTCTGTGGCTTACCGGAAATTCTAGGCCCGGGAAGTCCGCCGCCTCCAGGGCGCAGGCCCCATTAAGACTATCGCTTGAAAACCAACCGGCCAAAGACAGCCGTGCATCGTCCGTTATCTTACGCAATTGTTTGTAATGCTCTTCTGCCCCCTGCGCTTTGACACTGTTCCGGATGTCCCGCGCATATTTCTCCCGCCAGGCATCCTACCGCAGCACAAACTCATAGCGTCCGGCGGGAACCGTAAAGCCGTCTCCGGCTATTTTTTCCGCGCCGGCGGGTTTTCCGTTTATCGTAAGGCCTGACGCGCCTTTTATTACCGCCGGAATAACTATACGGGCGGTTGAATTAAAGGGGATTTCCACCTTCAGGACAAATTTATCCGCCGATTTCTCCCAGGCGGAACGCACTTTTCCCGCCGGGACATCCATGACTGCCTCAACTCGTGTAAGGCCGCGGGGAACATGGGGGGCGATAACCAATTCCTGAAACGCCTCCGCGCAGGGTTCCATACTTATGCCCCCCAAATACTTGTAGAACCACACCACACAGGAAGCAAACATGGGATGATTACGGGAATTCATAATGTTGTTATCCCTGTCCGCTTCCCAGCGTTCCCAGATAGTAGTAGCCCCCTGTTCCAGCATATAACCGAATCCGGGGGAAGTACGGTTGGTCATTACATCGTATACAAGATCGTCCATACCCGCCTTGCAGAGAGTTTCCACAATCGCCTTGGTGCCCATGTTGCCGGTGGTAAAATGGTTCCCCTTTTCCCGGACTTTTTTCGCGATGTTTTCCGCCACCGCCTTTCGATACCGCGGTTCCGTCAAGTCCAGGTACAGCGCCAGGGTATTGGAACTCTGACTTCCCTTGTCGTACTGACAGGTTTCGGGGTTGAAAAATTTTTCGTTAAACCGCACACGGACAAAATTTGCCAAATCCGCATACAAAGAAGATTCCCTTTCCTGTCCCAAAATAGAAGCAATCTTCGCCACCAGGGTAAGTGAGTAGCAGAGGTACGCAGTAGACACCAGCGTAGGATCGACATTTTTCGATACCGCGCCGGGGCCGTATTCCTCGTTATAACATTCATCCGCCGGACAGGCCCACTCGCCAAAACCGGTACGGGAAATGATTAATTTATCCGCTTCTATCAGAAGCGCCCGGACATAACGCTTAAGTGGTTCGTAGCATTCCTCCAGCGCCCTTCGGTTGCCGTAGGAATGGTACAGCAAGAGCGGCAAAAGGGCCGGGGTATTTACCGAAGGATCGCAGGGCTGCCTTCCCCAGCGGTGAGGCGCGGTATCCGCAAAATAACCGTCTTCACTCTGGGTATCAAAAATATCCCGCAGCCACTTGTTAAAGAATCCTGACACATCAAAGTGATACACGCACCCCTCTACACGGGCGGTGGTATCCGTAGTCCATCCCAGCCTTTCATCCCGCTGGCTGGAATCGGTGGGGACACTAAACATATTGCAGGCGTCGGTATGCCACATCACATCCGCCATGCGGTTAAGGAATTCGTCGTTACAATTAAAAACCGCGTTCCGCGGAAGATCGCTGCGGACAAATTCAACCGACAGGGATTCTATTTTCACATTTCCTGTTTTTTTCAGCGTGAAATACCGGAATCCGTGATAGGTAAACCGGGGGGCATATTCCTCAACGCCCTTGTCTCCCCGGAGGATGTAGTTGTCTTCGGCCCGGGCGCTGCGAAGGGCAATCTTGTCCAGGTCTCCTTCGGCATTGAGGACCTCCGCAAAGGAAAGGTTCACCGCGGCGCCCCGCTCTCCGGAAAGACGAAGGCGCACCCAGCCGGTCCGGTTCGCCCCGCCATCGTAAAGCTCCCGGCCATCATCCAGGGTACGCAGCAGCTTGGGCTCGTAGACTGCGGTAACCCGCACCGGGGGCGAAATCTCGCCCACCAGTTCCCCTCCCGGGGGCTCAACGATGGTTCCCAATATCCAACCGCCGGGACGCTGGTGTTCTTTGAGCAGGGTCGGGCCGTATTCGGGGGTATCCCAGCCGTCCTTTTCCATTCTGGCATCGTAGTCTTCCCCGTCATAAAGGCTGTTGTACGTTATAGGCCCCCGTGCCACAAGCCAGCCGATGCCCCAGTCGGTAATCACTTCTTTTACCGTACCATCGTCAAATTCGATATTGAGCTGCAGAATCGCCTTTGGAGCGCCGGCCCAGCCGACGCCAAGCACAAT
>JAIRSL010000036.1 GCA_031255475.1 Treponema sp. | reverse complement strand
CCCAGCGGAATGCCGCCGAAAGCGGCCTGCCAGGAAAATTCCGCCTGCTTAAGGCCTATGGGGTAAAGCGTTGAACGGCTGGCAAACGCCAGCCTGGCGTCGATGGTTCCCGCGCTGGGAATGAAAACAGAACCGCCGCCGCCGATCACGTAGTCCGGGCCGCTGAAAGAAAAATGGACCTTGACGTTGCTGAAATTCAGGCCGCCTGCCTGAAAATCCGGCAGCCTGAATTCGCCGCTTTCTATCTCGATTCCCCTGGCCGCCGAAAGCCCCGCGTTTCCAAGGCTCATTTCAAGGTTTTTCATAAAATCGGGCATTTTCATTTTTACCTGTGAAAAACTTATCCGCTGTCTGGAAAATTCTATGGTGGGGCCTATCAACGTAATGGAAAAGCCCGCAACATCCAGGTCGAATTTCGGCATCTCAAGGTCGCCCTCGAATGAGCCGTCGGGGCTAAGTCTGGTATTTTTCACCGCAAATTCCTTGCCGCCCAATGAACCCAAATAAGACGGGAACATTATCCTGCAAGACTTCAGGCTAACATAAAACTGTTTTGCCGAATCATGTTCAAAATGAAGCGAATCAATTTTCGCGCCGAATCCCGCTATTTCAAGCTCCATGTTTCCCAGGCCGCCCTGAATGTCCAGAATGCGCCCGTCCCAGCCAAGCTTGAAAACATCGAGATCGATCCTGCTGCCCGCTATTCCTCTTGGAAAATAAGCGGGCAAGGTAATTCCAGCGCTCAGAGTAACGCCGCTATCGCTTAACAGCAAATACCTTGCATCGATCCTGAACCCGCCCAGAAAGGCGAAAGAGATAGCGGAATCGAGTCCGATATCGAATGCCTTCAGTCCGGTACGGGTAGACAGAGACAGCCTGCTGATGGCAAATTCAGGATTCTTCAGCTCGGCGGGCAGCCCGTCCGCCGCGAGCTTAACCTTGCCTGAAACATCAAGAATAAATTCACCTTCGTCCTCTTTCCGGAATTTGAAATAGCCTTCTTTTAAGTTGACGATGTTGAATATTTTTGCGTTAATCCCCGACGCGCTGATGTCAATGTCTGACACCCTCCCGTCCGTGTTAATCTTGAATTTCCTGATGCCTATTACCATGCCTCTTAGGCCCTGGGGAAAGAAATCCGGCAGGCCAAGGCTTCCGGCAAGAGAAATTTCCGCCGGGGAATCTTCGCGCTTGTCGATGGTAAGCCTGACGCCCTGCATGGCCAGGCTGCCAAGCAATTTGCCGTCCGGCACATCGATATTCGCGTAAAGGAATTTTATCCCTTTTTGACCGTCGAGTCCCACAACTGTTTCGGCCCTGAGCCCTCCCAGCCCCTTTGGAAATTTATTCTCAGGAAATATAATGGCGCCCGCCAAATCAATGCCGAATTTTTCCTCTTTTTTATATATGCTGATAACGGCGTTCTGTATTTGTACCGCGCCGACAAGATCAAACGCCGTTCCCGGCTCCGTCGCGAAATAGGCGTCAATAGACCTGATGGATCCATCGAGGCCGATGCGGAAATCCCGTATCGCCGTAGTTCTTCCGGCAAGGTATTCCGGAAAGCTCGCGGGAAAAATAATATTTCCGGCGAGGTCGATAAACCCGTCCTGTTTTTCGCCGTCCCACTGAACGCCAATCAGGATGTCTGAAAAAATCATTCCGTGTATTTCCAGGGACCGGAAAAAAGCGCCGGCCTTCAGCCCGCTGACAGACGGAACTGCCGGGTTAATGGTGAACGTTTCAATTGAAAGGAGGGAACCGGCCAGAGAGCCGGGCATATTGCCGGTCATCATAATATCCCCGGCAACGGACAGCTCGATATCCTGCCGGTTCTTCGCGCTGACAGCCAGCGAGCCGTTTTGCAGCATCACGCCCTTTGTGCCGGGCAGTATTTCCCCGTTTAGGTCTTTCAGGGAGGCTGAAACATTCCCCAGCGCTCCGTCCTTTTTTATTGAAAACGAATCGAGCTCCGCTGTTTTTCCGGCAAGAAAAGCGGGCACCTTTTCCGCAGGAAATGTAACGGAACCTTTAAAACCAAAGGATTCTTCTTTGTCGATCCAAAGTTGGGCAAGGTAAAAATCAATACCGGCAAACGTAAACCTGATATTGGTATCGGCTTTTACCGCATCAAAATCGAATACGCCCTGAATTGGATTGAACCTGACCTGTTCTATCTTTGCGTTGTCCGCTGCAAAGCCCTCGGGGAAACAAAGCGAGGCGCTGTTGAGAACAATCCAGGGCTGCCCGTCCGTATACCGGATCAGCAGATTGTTCAGGGAAAGATTCCACGCGCCAAGGAAAGGAATCGTACATTCTTCATCCATCCGGATATCCAGGGACTTGATGCCGCCGTCAAGCCCTGCGGTAAAATCCCGGATAACCAGCTTGCGGCCGGACAAGGTTCCCGGCATGGTCTCCGGAAGGTTTACCGAACCCGACAGCGTTACTATCCCGTCTTTGATACTAAAATCGTCCAGAGAAAATACCATGCCCCAAAATTTCACCGGGCCGATGTCTGAATCTCCCAGGCTGAGGCTGTCATCGGACAGGCGCAGCCCGGCCAGGCCCAATTGAACTTCCTCCATTGACTGAGGAAGCGTAACATCCGCCCCCCGGATATGCATCCCGGCAGTGTCCACGGTTATCCCCTCAAAGGAGAAACCAAAACCGCCCAGGCTGAGCCGGTACGTTTCCATCTCGTTTTCCGTCAGGAAGCCGCCGTCCGCGCCGAGTTTTACATTTTCAAAGTACAGGGTATGGCCGTCAAACGGCCTGGGCATGGTGACAAGCACGCTCCCCGTAAGCCAGGACCGGCCAAAGCTGCTTCCCACTAATTTCACGGCCGCCCCCGCAAAGGAAACCAGATCCAGATCCTGGGCGAGGTTTCCGTCCCGGGCCAGCAGCCCTTCTACAGTAAAACCGAGAGGCCCTAGCGGGATTTTTATCCCCCGGTACATAACCGTATTGGCGGCTACCCGCACTCCTTCAATCCCGAAGGACGCCCCCCTGCCCTGTATGGCCCAGTCCCCGTAGTTATAGCCAAGTTCCGTGTCGCTTCCCTCCGAGATCACGGCGAATCCGGCAAGCAATTCCATGCCTTTTCCGGCAATAGGAATTTTGTTGTCTTCGTCCCACCATTTCGCCCCCAGAGAACCTCCGAGGCGGATGCCGTCAGCGGCTATGGCATAGGAACTGCTGTCCACCCGGTACCCGTTGGAAGAAGTAAAACGTATTCGTCTTGTCCCGTCCTCGCCGCTTACCGCAGTCCCGGAAGAATCAAAACAGGTTTTGCCGAATACAAGCTCGACGGGCCTTTCAAGACCGGGGCGGATCAGGGGCGCGTCGCAGGCAAGCACGAATGTCCCCCCCCGGAGTACCAGTTCGGCCCCGGGAAGCTCCACCGGCACCCCCCGGATCGCGGCGCTGTGGGCGGATTCATCCGCCCTGCCGCTTGCAATGCCGCCGCCGCTTAAAATAAGGCTTTCCGGAAACTTGACCGTAAAACCGCCGAGTTTTTCGGGCAGCAACATCATTCCGGCGCCCCTTAAACCCCGGACAGTAAGCGCAAGGGCGTCATAGGCAAATTTCCAGCCGTGAACAAGGTATTCCGCCGGCCCCGAGGGGGGAATCCCTGCAAGCACAGCGCTTTCGGTAAAACAGAAATCGTTAAATTCAAGAATTTCGGAATTCATGCCCGGAATGGGGCAGGAACGCAGCGTCCCTATCTTGATGTGGCTCCCCAAAAATTCAATACTATCCGGCGTAAATTCAAAACCTCCGATAATCACATTGCCGGAACCGGAATAAGAACCGCGCATATCCCCGAATGGCTCGAATTTCACGTCCGGAAATTCCCAGCTCTGCCCGCCCGTTACTTCCCTGGCTACCGTTCCAAGGGGAACTACCACAACGCCCGAGACTCCGTTTTTTGTAATGCGCCCGCCTTTTACCAAAACCGGGCTGCCGTGGCCGTTTTCCAGATAATAAGGCCCGGCTATCGCCGCGTCGTTAAAGACATCGTCCTTTTGCCGGTTGGTCAGCCCAAGATCGGCGAACCGCCGGCGGCCGTCGCCGTGGATAATCTCCCCCTGTTCAATAAAAATTCCTTCCCGGACAAAACGGGCCGTAAGGGCGACGATAGGGAAACCGTGCACTGCCGCCGCAAAACCGGAAATCGTGCCGCCCTTGTTCCAGTCAAGGCCGTTGTTGGCAAGGGCGAAATTGCTTGTTTGTATAATTCCATAAGTATCAGAAGTAATTATTCCGGAAACAAGGAGCTTCCCGTCGGCGGCGAATTCGACGCTCGTCGATTCGAAGCGGCCGCCGCCGGGGGCCTCCGCGTTTACCGGATCGGAGCTAAAATCAGGACCGTTCGCCACCGTGCCGTCCCGCGCGTCAATGATAAAATTCCTCACCGTTAGTTTCCGTATTTCGTAACCGGCGGGCAGATCAAGAACCGCCTCATAAATATCAATAAAATGCCCCCGTATCCCCGCCGCCTTTACCGCGAAAACTGTGCCGCGAATATTCAGCGCCGGCGGCTCGACCGGGTTTATCCTGATATTGGCGCGGACATTCCGGCTTTCCGCCTCGACCCGGCTCTCGCTGACCGGAATCTCCCCCCTGCCGTCAGCGGCGGTAAACGAGATGCCGTGGCGTTCAAGCATTGACGAATCAAGGGAAACCGCCGTGCCGTAGAACCATTCCTTCCCCGCCTCAAGGCGCAGGGATTCTGCTTTTTTGAGCGGGAAACCGGGAATCTCGCCGCCCCCGGGTGCGGAACTGACAGTTTCGATACCGGCCTGCCCGCCAAAAGCCCCCGAACCGCTTGAAAAACGGGCCACCGGCGGAAACCCGAGGCCGGTCTGCCCGATACCGACAGGCGCGGTCTGCCGCAAATCCCCCAGGACGAAGGGCCGCGCATAGCGGCTTTCAAGCAACAGCGCGCCGGTATCGCGGTTAAAACCAATGTACTTACTTTCAATGGTGAAGCCGTCCGCAGACGCTTCATATCTGCCGTTTCTGCTTTTTCCTGAAAAAAGCCGGTTCCCGGTCACGGTAATTTCCTCAAGCCGGACCGCGTCGATGCGGTTCCGCTCGTCTTTCCCGTTGACTGTCTTAATCTCGTAGATTTTTATAGCGCCGGGAATTGCGAGATAAATATCTTCGAACTCATCATCGCCGCTGCCGGTTATCCGTTTCCCTGAAAGCTCGAAACCGTTTATTGTTTCCTCGTAAGGGACCTCGAACCTGGGCGGAAGCACCTGGTTTCCGGTAACAAAGGCCCGGTGAAGAACAAGGCAATTTCCGGCCTTGTCGGAAACGTCAAATTGTAAAGTATAAATACTGTCGTCTTCAAGGCGGTCCAAAATAAATTCCCGTGCGCCAGGCGGCAGTATTACCGTACGGGCCTGTTTATCCCCGCCGGGATTACCGGCGTTCAGTACCGCGAGGCTTATGCGATCAAGCCCGGACTCTCTGTCGGCGGCACTGTTCCAGGATACATGCTTTGCCTTGCCGACTCCCGCAGCGGTATCCACAATCCGCAGGACGTCTCCTCCCGCGTTATCAAATGCCGGAGGAGCAAAGTCGCACTTTACGGATGTCATTCCCAGTTTTCGGTTCCCGGCGTGATCAATTGCGCAGACGGCAACCTGAATAATCCCGCTGCCTTTACCGTTAAGATACGGGCGCAGATCGGCCAGAAATTCCATGTCGCCTGTTTTATGCCAGCCGCTTAAATCGTATTCTTTTAGCGCGGAATCTTCCGGCGGTACCCAGCCTTCCTCTGCGGTAACAAAGTACCGGTATTCGGCCACCCCCGTCATATCCGCAGGCTGGTTCCACATCACAAGCGCGGCGGTATCCCGGCTCCACGCTTCCCGATCAATCTGCGGGATAGCGATCACCCGCACCTCGTTTGGGGATGCGGTATCGATCCGGAACTGATACACCGATTCTGCTGAAACGTTCCCGTTGGACGCGGTACAGGAGGCAAAGAGGCGGTAGAATTCATGTTCCTGGTTATCCGCAAGGGTTAACGACAGGTTCCCCTCCAGAGAGACGTTCAGTTTTTCCACGCTTCCCCGGCCGATTACTTCCCCGCCTCCCGCAGTATTACCGTATATAAATACCTTTTCAAGCCGCCATTGGTAACCCCTAATCCCCGGCATAATACCGGTCGGAGGCCTGAAGGTAAATTCCGCCACAGAAAAAGGGAACGCGTGTTCGGAGATCTTTGCTTCCCGGTGTGTGGCGCTCCTGATTATAGGAGAGGACGGTATCGTAAGATCAACCGAAACAATACGCCGGAAAACCTCGCTGAAATTTCCCCCGGCGTCTTCCGTCCTGAAATAAATGTAATTCGGCCCTTCTTTAAGGCCGCCTATGTTAAATTCCGGGACAAGCCTCTTGCTGGTATCGGTGAAAACAGGTACGCTGTTTTTATCCTGGCTCAAGCTCCAATACCACGCGGTAATTTTCCCCGCGCGATTGGTTTCCCGGTCCGCGTACCAATCGGTGCCGCGTACTCTGACCTGGACTTCGGCGCTGCCCGAAAAATCAAAGTCTCCAAGCAGGCGCTCCGGCTCGGTTTTCGGGCGAATATCCGCAGTTTCGATTTCCGGGGCGGTCCGGTCGGCAATAAAGGCGTATTCCCCGCTTTGCCCCCTGTGCGCCGCGCTGTCTTCCGCCACGAGGCGCAGCAGATGCGTCCCTTCCCGGTATTCTTCCAGCGGTATCCGGGTTTGGGCCGCAGGCCATTCCGTAATTTCGCGCAACGGGCCGTTGTCAACGGTA
>JAIRSL010000331.1 GCA_031255475.1 Treponema sp. | reverse complement strand
CCCTGCGGCCTACCCGTAAATAAAGGCTTCCCGCGGGCCGGTTACCGTAACGTCGGAGAATTCGGGTTCCTTCACATTCAGGACGCGGAAGCTCTTTCCCCATACCGGAGGCAGCCCCAGAAACATATCCGATTCGTCGGGACTTGCGGGACTGGTTTCGTCGGTGGAAAATTCGCAGGAGCGAATGGACAGGTTTTCGATTGGGGCTTCGGGGAGCCCCGCGATGAAGCCCGCGGAAGCCCGGCACCCGGAGGCGCGGACCCCGGAGATGGCGATGTTCTTGATAGAAGGAGTAGTCACGCCCACCTGGAGCGGATCCTGGACAAAAAAACCATCCGACATCTTTGCGCCGCAGCGATAGAACATGTTGATTGCCACAGGGCAAAGGTTGTTTTCCATGGTGAGGTTGCGGAAGCTGAGGTTGCGGATATGCCCGCCCCGGCCGCGGCGGGTTTTGATCCGTATGCCCCGGTCGGTTCCCGCAAAAACGCAGTCTTCCACGGTGACATCAAAAATACCGCCGGCGGTTTCGCTGCCGATGACGATACCGCCGTGGCCGTCCTTAACCGTACAGTTCCGCACGATCACATTGCGGGTAGGAACGTTCACCCGGATGCCGTCTTCGCCGGAGCCGGATTTCAGGACAATGCCGTCATCGCCTACACCCACATGACACCGTTCGATCAATACGTCCCGGCACGAATCAATGTCAATGCCGTCGGTGTTGGGAGCATCCGGCGGGTTAGAGATGGTGACGTTACGGATAACAAGGCGGTCGCAGAAAACCGGGTGCAGGGTCCAGAAGGGAGAATCGATGACGCAAATATCCTCTATGCGGGCATCCGCGCATTTGTAGAACTGGATCATGGGGGGCCTTAGAAACTGGGTATTGCGACCGCCGCCGCCCGAAGGCTGGTTTGCGTTGCCGGGATTCAGGGAGGCAAGGCGTATTTCCATGGGCGTTTCGGGGAGGACTTGAGACCGGCGGCGTTTATCCCGCAGCATGTCCCACCATGCCTGCCCGTTGCCCTTCAGGAACCCCTTGCCGGTAACGGCCACATCATGTTCGCCATCCGCGAAGATCAGGGGATGCATACCGTAACATTCAACCCCCTCCCAGCGGGTAAAAACCGGGGTATACCGTTCCACCTCCGGGATAAAGGAGATCACCGCCCCTTCTTCAACAACCAGCGTAGTGCGGGAGAACAATCGTATAGGCCCGGTCTGCCAGATGCCCTGGCCGACGGTGAGCGTCCCGCCGCCCGATTCCCTCAGGACGTTTAAAGCCGCGGCAAAAGCGGCTGAATTATCGGTCCGTCCGTCTCCCAGGGCGCCAAAAGACGCAATATCAATATCCGTCATCCTAATTCCCCCTGTTACACTCCCTATTTACAAAAAAACCGGATTCATCTAGGGTGTTCCTATGCTGCGTATCGGCCTTAGGGCGCACGACTATGGAAAATTCCCGCCGGAAACCCTTGCGGATACCCTTGCCGCGCTCAAACCCGCTTCCATACAGCTTGCCCTGACCAAGGCGTTTCCCAACGCGCCCGCGCCCGGCGCCCTGAACCCCGGTTATGCCCGCGGTATACGGGACATTTTTAACCGGCGCGGAATAGCCATTGCCGTGCTGGGCTGCTACATCAACCCCGTACATCCCGACCCGGAGGCGCGCGAAAAAATGCTCCTCCGTTTTGAAGAACATCTGCGTTTTGCCCGGGATTTTGACTGCCCCGTTGTGGGAACCGAAACCGGCTCCCGCAATCCCGACTGTTCCTGGCACCCCGACACGCAAAAGCCGGAAACGTTTGACATCCTGTGCGCGTCCGTCGAACGGCTTGTTACCTGCGCCGAAAAATGCGGCGTCATAGCCGGCATAGAACCGGTAGCGGACACGCACACCCTTTCTACCATCGAAAAGACGGCGGAACTTTTGGATCGCTTTCCGTCTCCCGCCCTTAAGGTTATCTACGATCCGGTGAACCTGATTCCCTCTGCGGGCTTAACCGAAGATCAGGAGAGCTTTTTCGCCCGCGCGTTTGAATCCTTCGGCAGCAGCATCGCCGTTGTTCACGCCAAGGATTTCCGCATGGAAGGGGGCAAAAAATCCGGCGCTCTTCCCGCGGGGACCGGCGAACTTGACTATCCGTCCCTTCTGGCCCTGCTTGCCCGGCAAAAACCGGGCATCGATATTCTGCTGGAAAACAGCAACCCCGCGACAGCCCTCGAATCAATAACGCATCTGCAAGCCGCCGCGGGGTAGGTAATTCAGCAGCTTAAAAGGAAAATCCGACTTTGATAAACAAACCGCCGGTTTCAAACATACGATCCCCGGCCGCCGTACCGTCTTGTTTGTACTTAATCTGACCGTCCGCCCTGCTCTCCAGGGTGTAATTCATGGCAAGGCCCTTGTTTTGGTTAAAACCGACAACCACACGGCAGTTTGACGGAAATTTAACCCCGCCATATATCTCATAGCCCAGGTTTTCCGCCAGGGAGAAGGTATGCATGTAGCCGTTGTTATCCAGGGAAGGATTCACGTCATCGGCGGTCTTCCATTCCGCGTCAACCAGCGTCCCGAACACGACCCCGCCGCCAACAAAGAAATTGTTCCAGGTGATCTGGGAATCCACGGACAGGGACGCAATGGTAAGGGGATCCCGGTAAATATGGGCCACCGAAGAGACGGCCCCGGCAACGTTCGCGTCCACGGCAAGGGCGCCGGTCCCAAACCTGATCCCCGCGCCGTACCCAAAACTGAGCGTCTCCCGCAGGTCCGTGGTCGCCCTGTCCTGAGCCGTATCCGCGGTCCCGCTTAATATGTCGATGTTCTTTTCGTACCAGCCAAAAGAAACCCCCACGGGAACGGTAAGGCTATCGCCGGCGGCGAAAGTGTACCGGAGGGATCCGCCGGCGGAATGGCCGGAGTAGATATTCGCCCCGTTCAGCGCCCAGAGCAGTTCCGCCGCGAGTTTGCTGCTCCCAAAACCGAGTTCATGCAGTTTAAGCGAAGCGTATAGCTGGGGGGCGTATTCCCCAAGAACCGGCTGGCCGTGCGGGGAAACCGTACCGTCAAGGTCGTAGAGCCGGGGAGTGGCTTCATCGTACTTAAAATTACTGGTAAAAGCCGCCGACATTCTGAAAGGCTGGTCCAGCAGGGTACTCCTGAAGTCCGCTTCCACCTCGTAATTATAGGTGGTAGCGGTTTTGAGCATGTACAGGACCGATTCGGTTTCGAATTTTGAAATCCTGCCGAAGTAGGACGATTCGGTCTTAAATTTACCCGCTTTAAGGAAGATATTTACCGGACTTTCCACGGAAAAGGCTTCCAGGACGCCGATCTTTCCGTAGAAGTTATCAAAACTTATGGCAAAGTCGGACGCTCCAAAATACTCAAGCTGAAGGGGGACATACAGGGAGCCGGGCCGGTGGGTAGCGGCAATCTTGGCATACCCTTCCAGAAAGGCCGCCGGCCTGAATAAAAAATGTATATTCGCGTTGGTATAATACCCGTTTTTCTGATCCTCATACGCCCCGTTGCCGGCCCCGCTTCCCAGAGCCTGGGAAGGTTCCGCGTTCCCCAGGGTATATATGGCGGTAAGATCCCCGGAAACACTGAAGACCGGACCCCCGCCGCTCTGGGCCATCCCCGTTAGTACCGCCGTTAACATTAAGAAACTCGCCAAAATCATCCGTTTTACCATAACGTTTCTCCTCTATACACGGATTATATAGATGTATGATACGTCCGGTTTACCGGGAAAATTCTGTTTACTTCTTGTATTTTTCAGACATCTCCACGTCAAAGGTCGGAAAAGTGAAAAAACTTGTCGGTATTTTTACCCAAATACAAGGAATAATAGGATCTGGGATGATATAGATGGAGGATTTATGAATAAAAAATTATTCTTTTTACCGATATTGTTGCCGTTTGTTTTCTCTTGTAACGTATTTTCCGGTTTTGAGCCGTATATAGAGAATAATCCGAATGCCTTCATGTCTGTTGAACTGATGGAAACTGAAAACATGAACCGGCTTTCCTTCGGTACGAGTTCTTCAGCGGCCCCGAATAATAAAATCACCGTAAATCCCGATGGTTCCATAAATCTCTACTCCCATAGAGACGGCGGAAGCAATGCGGGAAAAATCGCGGGCAGTGAAGACGGCATTACCTTCTATTTTAAAGAAGTTGACGTAAATAAAAATTTCAAGCTTACGGCTGATGCTGAAGTGATATTCTTTGGCTTACAGGAAGGCCGTACCGAACTGAACGGCCAGGAGGCATTCGGCCTGATGGCCCGAGATTATGTCCCTCAATATCCGGGGAAGACCATGGCGGATCTGAAAAACGTGGGTCCCGATGATAATTATTACGCCGGTTCCACGGGGGGTACGGGGAATATGATTATGGTAGGCGGCGTAAAGCGGGGTGTCCGGGTTTATTGGCGTACCGGTGTTGCCGATCCTACTGGAGAATGTGTGTATGATGTCGATCCGGGGAAAATAGCCGATGCCTCTAAAGCGATCTTTGATTTTGAACCCCGTGAATTACCCGATTATTCTCTTTATCCTACAATGAATGACCGGCCCGATTTTCCTTCTGCGGGGAAAAAATACACCCTGTCTCTGGAAAAGACAAACAGCGGGTTTAAGGTCGCCATAACGCCTCCCGCTGATAAAGGAGTGGTTCTTGATGGTACGGGGGGCGTTGTTTTTGGGCAAAAATACGAATATTTTGTGCCGGAACCGGATCTGCTTACCGCTATTAATAAAGAACACTATTATGTCGGGTTCTTTGCGGCCCGCAGCGCGGCGGTGAAAATCACCAATATCCACTATGAAGAAGCGGATATTGAAGACTGTGCCCCCCGTATTCCGCCGGAACCCATTGTTTTTACCCCATCTTTCAGGGTGATTTCTCCTTCTACCGCTTCCTCCGGAACGTATATATTTTCCGCCAGGGCGAATGTTGAAGGTGTGCTTTCTATTTCCGTAAACGGTGCCGCGCTGGACGAAGAATTCGGCCGGGGTGACTGGAAAGTCGAAAAAAGCAACGCCGTTGCCGTACCGTATACGCTGTTTGAAATTCCTGTAACGAATTTGATCGACGGCGATAATGTCTTCAGGATGATATTCTCCCCGGATAAACATCAGAATAATTCGAATTATATATTAACTTCCACCGCCCCTATACCGTTCAATTTTATTGTAAATAAAAGAACATACGGAAATGAAGAAGGCATCTATGTTTCCCCGGACGGCCGGCGTACCAATAAGGGAACCAGGGACAGCCCTCTTGATCTGGAAACGGCCATTGCCTATGTGGAATCGGGAAAAGCGGTCATCATGACGGATGGTATATATACTCCCCTTTCCGTGTTGATCCCCCGGTATAATAATGGAACTGCGGAACAGATGAAGACCTTAAAGGCGGAACACCGGGACAAGGCGATTATCGATTTTCAGGGTAATCCTCTTAATAGGGGGTTTGAACTGCGGGGCGATTACTGGAAAATAAGCGGCATTCATGTGCGGGGGACCGCTCCGGTTAAACGTAAAGGCCTTACCGTGATGGGAAGCCACAATATTGTGGAGTGGGTAAAAACATACAACAACGGGGATACGGGCCTGCAAATAAGCGGGGAGAGTACGGAACCTAAGGCGTTTTGGCCGTCATATAATACCATTTCCTACTGCGAGTCTTTCAACAACAAAGACGAGGCGAAAGAAGACGCCGATGGCTTTGCCGCGAAACTGACGGTAGGAGAAGGAAACAAATTCGAATGGTGCGTTGCCCACCATAACTGCGATGACGGCTGGGACTTGTTCTCGAAAAAAGAGACCGGCGCGATAGGAGTCGTTGTTATCGAAAACAGTATTGCCTACCGGAACGGGTATTTCTTTACAAGTGATGGATCGGGAGAGGCGGAATACGCCAATTCGGGGGGTAACGGCTTTAAGATGGGCGGCGAAGGGCTGGCCGTAAAGCACGTAATAAAGAATTCCCTTGCCTTTATCAACGGCGCCGACGGCTTTACCAGTAATTCCAACCCGGCCCTTCAGGTTGAAAATTCTACCGCCGTTAACAATCGCGGCCGCGGGTTCGCCATTTACGGTTCGGGTACCAGCGATCCTACCGGGCTTGACGCGAGGGTTACACGGGTACTGTCCATCTATGAAGAAGGGAGCCATTCGAACGACGGGATCTGGTGGGACACTACCGATACCAATGTCGGGTATATCTGGCGTAATCAGGGATGCCGCAATAAGAGCGGAGCGGAATTGACCATAAATGACAACATCGTATCCGTAACCCTGCCTTTGGTGGACGCCGCGCCATTTGATCCGGCAATAAACGGTAAATTTATGCAGCGTCACACTGATGGTACGTTTATTCTCAACGGATTTATGAAGACACAAAGGATAAACGGCACACAGCCGGGCGCGGTCGGCCTCCATACCGCCGACGAAGCGGCTGTGGATTAATATAGTAAAAACCCCGAAAAGCGGGTTTTTAAATATTTTTCTGAAGGAGCGAAATATGAAAATAGTTCGATTGTTGGCTTTTACGGCGCTGGCTGCGTTGTTGTTTGCGGCCTGTGAATCGCCGGTAGATGAGCCGGTGGACACATCGGTCGCATTAATCGGCATTGCCGTGACCTCGAAAACGAAAGCATTACTCATAAATACTGAGTACCAGCTTACGGTAGTAAAAACCCCCCTGGAGGCGACCGATGCCATTGAGTGGGTGTCAAGCGATCCGGCAAAAGTAACCGTTACCCAGGACGGAAAAATAAAAGGGCTAGTGGCAACGGATACCCCCGTTACGATAACCGTAAAATCAAAAACCAACGCCGGGGTTTCTGATACCTGCGCGGTCACCGTAGTCTCCGAATTGGTATCGTTAAACAGTATTACGATAAACCCTTCGGAACAATCAATAACCGTGAACGAGGAGTTCTCGCTTACGGTAGTAAAAGACCCCCCGGGGGCGACCGATGACATTGAGTGGGAGTCAAGCGATCCGGCAAAAGTAACCGTTACCCAAGACGGAAAAATAAAAGGGCTAGTGGCAACGGATACCCCCGTTACGATAACCGTAAGGTCCAAAGACACTGCTACTGTTTCCGGAGCCTGCGCGGTTACCGTAACCGGCCCTCCCAGTTATGACTTAAAGCTGATCTATAATGCGGCTGGTCCGGATACTTATGACGACAGCGAAGCAACAATAACTGTTCCTGAACCGGTGGACAACCGCTACATAATTAATAGTTTCTTTGGTGAATCAAGCGGGACCGCTCCTACCGGGAATTTTAATACATCAGGCGGTTTTGTGAATACCACTTTCTTCTATGTGGATCATCTTTTTACGGGGGACTTTAAGATAAGCGCTCGGGTTAAATTCATCAAAACTCCTCCCGTAAATAGTACCAGTAAAGGTATTGTCATAGGCGGCATAGTCCCGGCCTCTGAATCTGAAATACCCGGAACTTTATCTAATGTAGGCGGCATCCATTTTAGAACATCGGGCGGGAGCGGCAGTACTCCCTATGCTGTCCGTTCAGTGGCCAGCAAAGCGACCGAACAGGCATCTGTCGGCGGTTTGAATACACAGGTCGGTAAGGAAGACGAGTATATTTTTGAAGTAAGCCGGACAGCCGAAGGCTATACTACCAGTTTCAGCATCGGTAAAAACGAGGAGCAGGTAGCTACGGCATCCGTTCCTTATGGTTCGGGCGCTGATGCACGGGTTGTAACGGCAGATACCCCTGTTTTTGTCGGGTTTGCGCTTATGGCTGTTGAGGCCGAAATTTCCCAGATAAAGGTATGGGACGGCAATCTGACGGGGGAGCCGGTAGTTAATACCGGCGATTCAACGCCCCGGCCGGTCTCGGTTGCAAGCGTGAAGATCGGCATCCAGGGTGGGGATACTCCGATGGGCGATGGAACGGCGGAAAAGCCCCAAACCCTTATAGTCCGGGAGAACGATGTGAAGGCTGCCGGCATTCAGCTTGCGCCTATTGTTATCCCCTCTTATGCGGATGAATTGGGTGTTGATTACTTCCTTGCGACTTCGTTTACAAACGATTCGACGATCACCGTTAATAAGACTACGGGCCTCGTGAGTGTTACCGGTCCGGGAACGGCCACCATTCAGATGATCTCCCAGGATACTTCGGAGGCGGAAGCGTATCTGACCATCACCGTAACACAGGATTATGTACCGGTAGGTGACTTTGATATCGATGCGGATAGGGAAACTGTTCTGGTAAATGGGGAAGCAACGCTTTCAACCGATATACCGGCAACGGTCACAAACCCGACAATTGTATGGACAACTTCCGATGAGGCTACG
>JAIRSL010000337.1 GCA_031255475.1 Treponema sp. | reverse complement strand
TTTTATCTGCGCGTCAAGGGCGGCGATATTGCCCTCCAGTTTTTTCACGGTAAGGTATTCTTTTTTCGGCTTTGCGGCAGCCGCCGCCTGGTAATTCTGTTTTGACTCCGCCAGTTTTTGTAAAGCCGCCTTGTTTCCCGCCTTACCCTGATGCCAGTTGAAGGCTGGGTCAACGCCTTCCGGTACTTGTTCAGTGGTTCCTTTGCGCTCGTTAAAATACGTTTTGTATTTGACCGGGGGGGGCTGGGTTTTTGCCGGGACATTGCCGCCGCCTGAGCCGTCAAGTTTGGGCGCGGTGGGGATGCCGTTTGTTTCATACTGTTTTTTCCGGGCCTCGGTAATAGCGCGGGTGTAACATTTGCAGCCCCAGCCGTTGGGCGGAAAATGGGAATCCCACCAGGGATCATCTTTCGGGAGTATAAGGCCGTCCCAGCTTTTGTGATCCTCCCGATGGTGGACGCTGGGGCCGATTCGGTACATGAGATAGGGGTGAAGATCGCTGGCCATTGTGCGCTCATACTGGCCCCGCTGGAAGGCGCTCCGCATATTGACGCTGTAAATGGTTTTAAGGCGGCGGTCGCTGCCAAGCTGGGCGTTGACCGTCTGCCCGGTGAGGGGATCGGTCATTTCTTTTTTCCCCCACCAGCCTTTCTGTTGCAATACCGGCGTTATGTTTTTTCTGAAAGATTCAAAAGACTGGCCGTTTTCCATAGCGTTCACAACGGCGGTATGCAGATCGGCTAACACGTCTAACTGCATGGCTTTGGCAACCGTGAAAGCCGATGTGTGTTCTTCATGCCATACGTCTTTGTAGGAGAAACCGGGCTGGAGGCTTTTGTTCCTGAGATACGCCAGGGCTTCCTGGGGAATTATACCGGCCATTATGTATCGTTCCCCCGGTTTTCAAACAGCGCACAGACGGGAGTTTTGCACTTTACTTTCAACATACCGTTTTCCGTTCTGCCGCTTTTTGTAATGGCGCAATAAAAGGCAACATAACCAAAACAGTCATGCCTTTTAATATGTCCGCAATTTCCGCATCGCTCTGCCGGTTGAGGTTTTGGCTGTGCCGGGAGTTCATCAAAAAGGAACCCCGCCATTACTCCTCCTTGTCAAACTCCGCATCGCCCAGGGCACGGGCCTTGAAAGCAGCGACAGCGATACACTCGGCGATTTTATCGGGCGGCCAGTTCTTTACCAGCTTTTCAAGTTCCCCCCGGAAGGATTCAAAGTCCGTTGCGGTATCCGCCGCCTTTTCTATCACGGCGGCTATGTCATCGGATATTTGGACATAGCCGGAAGCGCTTTCGTCAATCAGCGCGTCCAGCGCGTCAGCGTCCGGGGCCGCGCCCCGCTCGGCGTTCAGTTCCGGCTTTCCCGGTTCTCCGGGTTCGCCGCCGGGCAAGGGCGCGGCGTATTCCAGGCGACCCCCGACAACCTCATCGCCCTCGTCGGGATTGGCAAGGCCCAGGATGGAGCGCACCTCGTCGGCCTTGACCTTGAGGCCCTGTGGCCCCAGCTTCTCAACCGCCGCGATAATCTGTTCGATGTTTTTCTCATCCGGTTTGTAGAGATCGATTTTCGGGTAGTTTTCCTGTTCGCCAAAATTGAGATTGATATAGGGGATGGTGAGGGCCGTGTTCAGCGTTTCCACCACCTGCTGAATATCGCTGTCGGCAATATCCTGACGCACCTCCTCATGGGTTTTGCTTTGCGCCAGGGACGCGCCGTCATCGCTGGTCATGGTCTGGCCGAGTACCAGCTTGCTGATCTGTTTGTCAATCCAGTCCGCCATAGTTTTGTAGACGTTGGACGTTTCGCTGGCGTGTTTCGATTCAATGATTTCAAGCTGGGCGCTTTCGGGGATAACCGCGCCGAAGTCCTGGCCGATGGCGGCTACGGCGCGTTTCAGCGTTGCGCGATCCTGTTCGGTTGCTTTTTTGCCGTATTTGCCGATACGGATCGGGTAGCCGTAGCGGTCAATGAAGGCGGCCCAGCTTGTTACATCGTAACTCTTGAGCATCCAAAAATAGAGCGCGGGAAGCGCAAGCCCCGCCGTTATCTGGTTGCCGCTGATCAGGTGCGGCTCGTGTACCACAAAATGAAAGGGCCTGAGCGGTTCCAGTTCATTCCCCAGGGGGGCGCGGAGCATGAGCGTTTTTCCGGTTTCTTTGTCATACTGAAACCAGCGGGCGTCCCGGTATTTGTAGGCTTTCGGTTTCCAAGGCGTTTTATCCGTGTCCCAGATAATCTCGTTCACGGAAAAGCCTTTGGCCAGCGCGTCCAGCATATCGCGGATCAGAGCGTATATTTTCGCGTTTCCGTTTTTTACAATATCCCGCTCCACCGCTTCGGCAAGTTCAACATCGCGCTTGTCCTCGCTGGCGGGAACCACTTTTATTTCAAGGCCGGTTATCGCGTCCTTGCGCGTGGAAAGCACGGAGCGGTAGTGTAAATCCTTTAACTCAATATCATGGGCAAGTTCCAGATATTCCGCCGGGCACTCCCCGCGCTTTACATCGTTCAAGATTTGCGCCATGCGCTCCGGCGTGAGGTTTTGCAAAATCGAAAAATCACCCCAGGGATGGCGGTTTGTGTTGGGAATAGCGAAGGCTTGTTCTTCCGTATCGTCAGCCTTTGTGTCATTGGGTTTTGGGGTCTGCTCTTCCGGCTTACCAAAGAAAAAAACTTTCAGTTTGTCAAAACTCAATCTTCCCATATATCTTTCTTCCCCCGGTATCGGTTTTCTGTTTCCACAGTCTCATAAGTCGGTAGTGGGCGAAAAGCGTTGAATTAGGGTAAAGACCATGATAATATAAGCTGTCGAATCAAAGACAGGGGGATTATCATGGTATTAGCGCCGGTAAAATGTCCGCATTGCGGAAGC
>JAIRSL010000317.1 GCA_031255475.1 Treponema sp. | reverse complement strand
AGGGAGAGGAGTTTTTCCGCGACAGCTTCCTCCTCTCCCCCGGGGGGGCGGGCCGCATCCAGCACGTAGAGGATGAGATCCGCGTCTTCCATGGATCGATCCGAAACGGCGAGGAGCTTGTTGGTGAATTTTTTTTCGGATTTATGCCGGCCCGGGGTATCCACAAACACGATCTGCCCCGCCGGCCGGTTCACGATGCCCCGGATGGCGTTCCGGGTTGTCTGGGGCACGGGGCTTACAATGGCTACCTTTTCCCCGCAAAACCGGTTCACCAGGGTGGACTTTCCCACCGAGGGCCGGCCCACTACCGCCGCGAAGGCGGCCTTCTTGTGCCCGTCCATGTACCTACCGGCTCAACCGGGCCCGCCGGACTGGTAATGGCGGGAGACGGTTACGGCCAGTTCGGCTTCGGATACGCTTACCCCCAGCCGGCTGGCTATCAGTTCCGGGGAAAAGCCGGCCCGGTCCAGTTCGGCAACCCGCTCCACCAGAGGGCGGGTGTCTTCACCGGGTTCCGGGGAAGAATCCCCCGCCGGGCCGGAAACGGAATTGGGCGGCAGGGAATCCGGGCTGCCAGTGGAACTGCCGGCGGGGGAAACGGCATTCCCCGAGGACACGCCGGTGGAGGCAGAAGAAACCCCGGCGTCGGGAAAAGTTATACGGTTCCCCAGGGAATTGTACAGGGGGATGGGCGGCTTCCGCTGATCCTCAATCCGGGACAGAAGGCTTATCCGCCGGTCCACATCCTCAAGCAGTTTCTTCAGACTCTTGATCCGGTCTTCCACAAGCTGCGCGTCCCGGTCGGTAACGGCGTCTATCTGGGCCTCAAGCCTGGCTACCGCGTCTCCGCATTCGGCAAGGATATTCTCAGAGCTGGTTCTCCGCCTGATATAGCGGCGAAAGTACAGAAAGAAAAAACCGCAGAACAGCAGGGAAGCGGTTGAAAAAACGAGGGGGATCATGGGCTTTCAACCGCTAAAATCAATGTTCCGCCCCAGGGCGGGATCCTTGATTACCCGGACGGAGTCTGTTTCCTCCGGTGTTTCTCCGGGATTCTGGGCTTTCCGGCCTTCTTCCCCCCCCGTATCTTCCCCGGACTTCCGTTTTTTGGCGTTCCGGTCGTTTATCTGTTCCGTCCCCTGGCCGGTGTTCTGAGCTTCGTTGACCGATTGTATGTATTCATCCGTGCGCCGCTGGATCTCCACCGACTGGATGGCTTGCTGCAAGGCAAGTCCTTCCTTCTGGGAAACCTGCAGCTTCCCCACCTTGTCGATCTGGGTAAAGAGGGTCTGAAGATCAATTGGTTGTATGGCCATCGAACTCCTGTTTCAAATCCACGTCAGATTCTTCGTACGCACCAGCCTTAACAAGGTCATCCTCAAGGACAAAAGTAACCATTTTGTAATCCGCCCTTACATCGAGTATAATATCCCGAATAAGAACCTTCACCCCCGGATACACCTTGGCGGACGCGGAGATCCGGCCCCGAACCTTGAGCTTTTCCAGCCGCTCTTGCAGCTGCCTTATCTTTTTTTCGGCTTTTTTGTAATCGTTCATTAGGATATCCCGGCGATCTACCAGATCCTCCATATCCACTTCTTTTTCCTCAGGCAGCTTCCCTTCCCTTTTCATATTGACCAGGGTTCTCAGATTCCGCCGTACTTCGTCAAGTTCTTTCCGGGACGAATCCCTGACTTTGAAAAAATGTTCCAGTTCCGATTTGCTTTTAGGATCAAAACCGGTTTCCAGGATGGTTTCGGTGCCGCTTACCGGGCTGCCCAGTATCTTGGCGTTTATCTCTTCCGCGGCCCGCAGCCTTCCGCCTACAATGTGGGCCCGTTTGCCGTGGCAGATGATCCGCTTGGCAGCGTCCACATAAGAATTGATGATGCCGTCGGCAACGGAAACCATGTTTCCGGCTTCCACCTGGGTATTTTCGATGAACCTGGCCCAGACGGACCGCCCCGCCCGGACAACGCCGACCCCTTTGCCGTTGATCCCCTGGTTGACGATGATGTCTCCCTCGGCGTCAAGCTCCGCTTTTCCAACCGTGCCGCGTACCTCAATGTTTCCCGTGGCCTTTACGGAAAACCCGTCCTCCACGCTGCCGGTAACAATGACCGTGCCCAGGAATATGATATTCCCCGTCTTGAGATTCACGTCTCCACTTACCGTGTAGACGGGCTGGACGTTGATCTTGCCGTTGGTCAGCATCACCTGGCCGTTAATGGTGGCAAGGATCGTAACCTCGTCCTCCGCCATGTGGACATTCTCGCCCAGGGGCGGGGGGATGTCCCGGCCGTCTTTCGCGGGAAGACTCTTTCCCGTAACGGTCCGGCCCACCGTACCTGCCTCCGGACGAATCATCTTGGCCAGGGGCTGGTTTTTCACCACATTCTGAATGATGTTGAGTTCTTTAAAATCAACCCGGCCGTTGTTTCCTTCCCGGAGCCGTACCTTGGACTGGTCGGTCTCAAAATTGTACCGCACATAGGCGTCCCGGCCGTCGACCGCCTTGGTTCCCTCCGCCGCCAATACGGCCTCTTTGTAGACCGGCTTGTCGGCAAAATCCCGCAGGAAATCCTCATTGATCCCGTGAACCACGTTATAGGAGCGCAGATAGCTGAGATAGGATTCGTAGGGAATATCGCTCCCCCCTATTCCCGGCGGGGTAACCCGGATATGCACTTTCATTTCGTCGCTGGAAACATCCACCGCAAGGGCGCTGCTGTTGGCGCTCTCGTGTTCAAAATCACCAACCTTCACATACGAACCGGCACATTCCCCTACAACTTTGCTTACCAGTTTCTCGCTGATATCCGTTACGTCCCGTCCGGTTAAAAGTTCTACGGCGCGGGCCTCCGTAACGGGTTCCCCTTTTCCAAGGGGAGGCGTTACCTTGAGAAAGGCCCCTTCGGGACGAAGCTGCACGAAGACTTCCCCGTTCCTGTCGTTGGAGACACTCGTTGTCGTCTCGTCTGTCTCTTCCAGAACGACAGTGCTCTTGTCTTTCTTCCGGGCCCGGTGCCTTTCATAGGCCCGGATCTTCCAGTCTTTTTTCCCGGTTCCCAAAAAGCCCTTGAACCCTCTTTCGGTTACCTCGTACTCAAGTCCTCTTACGGGAACGTCAAGAAGGGTTGCCGCCTCGGAAACCGCAATCTCCAATGTAGCGCCTGAAACTTCCACGGTGTGAATACTTCTATCCTGTTCCAGCCGTTCTTTAAGTACCTCCCGAAGTCCGACAAGATCAGTCATACGGTCCCTCTTATACGATTCCCTTGTGAATATTCGTCAATCGTGAACGGAGACGCAGAATCGCTTTGGTATGAAGCTGAGATACCCGCGACTCAGTCACATCCAAGACCTGGCCTATTTCTTTGAGGGTAAGATCTTCGTAGTAGTAAAGCACCAGTATCTTCTGTTCCTTATCGGGAAGATCCTTAATCGCCTCAATTATTACCCGGCGAATTTCGTCTTTTTCCACAATAACGTCCGGGTTAAGGCTGGAGGGGGATTCGATGCTGTCCCCGATGGATACCTTGTCGTTTTCATCCCCGGAAAACCACACGTCGTTCAGGGAAAGCACCGATGTCCGGGAGATCTTCATGAGGATCTTGAGGTACTCTTCCTCGTCTATTCCCATGGAACTGGCAATTTCCTGATCCGTGGCGGTTCTGCCCAGCTGGGCTTCCAGGACGCCTATGGCATCCTCTACTTCCCGGGTTTTCTGCCTGACCGAGCGGGGAACCCAGTCGATGGAGCGGAGTTCGTCGAAAATAGCCCCCCTGATCCGGGTAACCGCGTAGGTTTTGAATTTCACGTTTTTCCCGGGATCGAATTTATCAATGGCGTCCAAGAGCCCGAATACCCCAAAGCCCACCAAATCGTCAAATTCCACATTATGGGGCATACCTACCGCGATCTTTCCCGCCACATACTTTACCAGAAGGGCGTACTGCTTGATAAAGGCTTCCCGAATTTTCGGATCCCGGGTTTTGCAGTATTCCTTCCAGAGATC
>JAIRSL010000314.1 GCA_031255475.1 Treponema sp. | reverse complement strand
GGAGCTTTAGGGCGTTCTTAGGGTATTAAACCCTGAGTCTAACCACCTTTCGAGAACAACATACCTAAGAACCCGCTCACCAGTTCGCGGGGGAGCTTCAGGGCGAGGTTGTTGATTCTTTAGTAATATCCTCGCAACTAAGAGCGGAAAGCAAGCGTACACTAGCGTCTCTGATGGATTCGTCGTCCGCATTTATCATCTTCTCTCTGGCGGATATTTCGCGTACATCTAGATAAAGCCTATATTGTCTTCCCTCATAGGTTAAATCCATCTCGTCGGAGATACGATCGTTGCGTATCTCGGGTTGTCGATCAACGGTTAATCCGGGCAATTTTAATTCATAGGCTGCTTTGAATTCATCAGGAAGCGCCCCCGTATTACCCTGTGCTCCCAAAATTTCATCTGCGACGTTAAGAAGCATTTGGGAGGTTTCGGTTTCTATTCCAGGCGTACGCTCTACCGAAAAACTTACGCAAGATACCAATCCGCCAATCATCGCTACTACAAGAACCATTACAAATAGTCCTATATCGTTTTTTTTGTTTGCTATGTATTACTCCTTCACTTTGGCAGCAAAGTTTTTATACATATACGACCTCCGTCATATACGCCCAATTCTTTCGCGGGGGTTCCCGCAGTCAACAACCGCTTTCGTGGAACTCCTTCCGCGTTGTACGCTATCCTGCGCGTACCGCATATCCGTCATAAAGGTAAAGAGATAAAAGATAAAAAGTAAAAGATGAGAGTGTACGCACATGGTGTCAGACACCTTTGCGTTCCAACGGCGCGGGGCGGATTTGTCTAAATCCGGGATAAACGCGCCTAAAAGCCGGGTATATTTTTCTAAGTTTGCAACTAAATGTAAGCCAATGTCAAGAAACCGCACCAAATGCGAGGGGGGGGGGGGGGGGGGTAAAATGGTGGATTTACAGGCCCATAGTATAGGAAAACGGGCAGAGGAAGAAAGATGGACGTTACCGGCTTGCAAACGCTTCATTATGAAAGTATTTTATCCTGCCTGTTTAAGGGTGTCAACGAAAAAAAATCAGCGCGGGGAGGCGTTTTTTTGCCGCCGCTTTTTTTACCCCGTAAACGCGCAAGAGATAGGACGGGTGCGAAGTAGCCCCGGCGCTTTATGTCGGGGCCGGAGCGATAGCGGAGCCCCGGATAGCCCGGTTTTTTGCGGCTTACCGCAAAAAATGCGCCCGTCTCCGAATAGTTAGCTGTTACAGGCTGCCCTGCCTCAACGCCCCCACGCTATTTCCAAACAGAGCGGTCCCTCAAAGATATTGACATATCCGCTCCATTTTTAGTATTGGTATATAAGGGCGCTAAAAATTCCGGGCAAGGTTTTTGGACGCACCGGGGAGGCATTATGGGTGAAACCAAGGCAAAACTTATGCTGGTGAATACTATCGATCAGGGAATGGCAAAACGCGGGCTTCTCAAAGAATCACAAATCCGTAAAGTGGAAGTTGAAGCGGTAGTGGACACAGGCGCTACTCCGCTGGTTATACCGGAAAATCTGAGGGTTAGACTGGGATTAGATATTGAAAAAACAAGCGCTGTTACACTTGCCGGCGGTAAACATGAAACTTGTACCGTTGCCGATCCCGTGGAGATCATCTGGAATGACCGCGACACGATCAGCAGACCCATAGTCCTTTCGGGCGAAACCGACGAAGTGCTTTTAGGCGCCTATCCTCTTGAGGAAATGGATTTGATGGTTGATGTAGTTAATCAACGACTTATCGGCGCCCACGGCGACGAATGGGTGAGGTATGTCCGGTAAAAAAAGGCCGCCCGGCTTGGCATACGTAAACGCCTATTGAAGCCGGTTGCCAGGGATCCGCGCCTAATGGCGCTCCGGCCCCTTTACCCCGCGAACGTACAAGGGATAGAAGCCCGGATAGCCCGGTCCGGCCGTCAAGCCGGATGCGCCCATCTCCGAATGGAGATGTTTTATAATCCATTCCTTACAGCACAGGCCCGGAGGGACTGATGCGTCTATCTCCGAATAGTTAGCTGTTACAGATTGCTCTGCTTCAACGCCCCCACTCTATTTCCAGGCAGAGCGGCCCGTCAAAAAGAAGCGCCTCCCCCATGGGCGCGGAAAAGGAGGGCCGGCTGCCCCCGGCAAGTTTCCAGCCTTGAGGCGGATCAATGTGCCGGCCCGCCCCGTCCGTAAGGGCAATATCCGCCTTGGCGGGCAGGGAAAAGTTCAGGGTCAGAAAGTAACCCCGGCAAGCCGAAGCGGCCAGTTCCCCAAGGCCGGGATCGACGGGGCCGCCGCCGTCCGCCAGCACAAGGGAAAGGCGGTTCCGGCCGTTTTCCCCGGACAGGGAGGCCCGCTGCCCGGAGGCATCCAAAAAGCGGATAAGTGCGTCCGTATCGGCAAAGCTCAGGGTAACGCGGTATACCGCGTCGTTCCCTTCAATGCCGGACTTGAAGGATTTCAGGGCAAGGCCGGGAATCCTTGCCGCGGTGCGTTCAAAATCGCCCCTGCCCACCGGAACGGGGGGCCGCCCTTCGTTACCGTCCATACGGCCAAGGGATTCTAGTTCCCTGGAGAGGCGGTATTCCAGATTGACGGTCCCGGAACCGTCCCGGCGCAGGGTGATTTCGGAGCTAATCCCTATGCAGGAACCCGTAACACTCAAAAAAAATGCGGCGGCAATAATAACCGGTAAAAAATGTCGTTTCATGCTAAAACTCTTCCGAATAAATCCGTATATCCTGAATGCGGATTGGCGTTTCATCTTCAATCATTTTGAAGGCTTTGTTCAATACCATTTCCCCAAAACTGCGGGAATTGGAAACAAGGGCGCCCCCTATATGGGCAAAGGTCAGGGAATCCTGCAAATCCACTTCCGCGGCGCTCATGTGAAAACGGCGCTGAAGTTTGTCCCGCAGGGAACGGATGACACGCCGTTTGTCCTTTATGCTTTCCACATCGGGAATTTCAAATATCATCTGAATCATCGAGACTATCATAATCCGCAACCCTTAACTCCCTCCGGCCGTATCTGTTTCGCCTGCCTCTCCGTCTTCCTTTTCCTCCCCGGAGGAAATGCCGGCTTCACCGGAAAGGGTTTCCGCGTCTTCGTCCCCGGCGGCCGGGGTTTCCGCTTCTTCCTGCGCGACATTGATGGTGTGAATAAGCCGCCTGATCTCGTCTTTCCGGGCGTCGGGAACCCTGGAATCTTCCGCCAGCTTCTCCATGTCTTCCGTATTGGAAAAGCCGTCGGTTACCGCCAGGGTCAGTTCGTCTATGCCGTCCTCGCTCTCCGGATCGGCTATCAAAAGCAAACGCCCCAGGGCGAACCGGATATTGGGCTTACTGAGGGCCTGCGGTTTACCGTCCTTGGAAACGGCGGGACCCTGGGGCAGGGCGTTGATCAGCGTCCGGTATTCTTCCAGGGCCTTGGCATAGAATTCCCCCTGCTCCAAAACCTGGGCGTATTCATACCGGACCTGATTGTCCGAATTCCCCTGGAGCCACTTGTCATAGGTATCCACCGCTTCGGGTTTATTCAGGGCTTTCTGAGACCGGGCAAGGAGGAGGAAGGCGTCCTTGTTGTCCTCCACCGTGAACGAATATCTCAAAAGAACTTCCTCCGCCTCTTCGTATTTTTCCATGGCAAAGAGCACCAGGGCGTGGTTGTACCCGTCATCGGCGCTTTCGGGAACCATGGCTAAAACACGGGCGTAAAGGGCTTCCGCCTTTTCAATCTCGCCGGTTTTTATCCGGGTATAGGCCGCGGCTTTCAGGGCCAGTATGTTTTCCGGGTCCTTTTCAAGAATACTGTCAAAAAGCCGAATGGCGTCCTCGTAACGTCCCATTTCAAAGGCGATACGGCCCAGGTTGTATTCCGAGGCGGCCTTCGTCTTATCCATGCCCCTGGCCCGGTTCAGCCACTTTTCCGCTTCTTCATATTTGCCCAGTTCAAAATACGCCATCCCCATGGAAAAGTATTCCTCCGCGGTGATCCCGGAAAGGGAAGCGCAGGACGCGAACCAGCACACGGCCGGAACAAGCAAAAAAACAAAACCATGAAGAAACAAACGGCGTTTCACTTTTGGGTCCCCAGCACCGTTTCCTCGATTTCCCGGATTTGGGCCCGGTACAGCCGGGCAATGTTGGAACCGTAATCGGCGATAAGCTGGATGATATTCCGGGGGGCTTCTTCCACATCCCGGCCGTTGATACGGTCGCCGGCGTCCCCCAGACCGGGCATGATATACGCGGCGCTGTTCAGAACCGGGTCCATCCACAGGGTGTAGACCGTACAGTTTTCCAGGGCCCGTACCACCCGCAGCGCCCCTTTCAAGGCGGAAATGACGTTGAAGAACTGAACCGATCGGGGTTTGATCCCCTGCTCCAGAAGGTACTTGACAACCGTAACCAGGCTTCCGCCGGTGGCGTTCATGGGGTCCGCAAAGATGAGGTCCCTGCCGTCAAGCCGCTCCAGGTTGAAGAAGGACCGGTCCAGGTCCAGAATATACTCCATATCGTTTTCGGATTTCGAATCATCGCGGCGTATTCTGAACAGGGCGAAAGGGGTTACGTACCCGTGGGAGGAGTACTCCTGTATCTCCTTAGACATGATCGCGGAAGGGAGCAGCGCCCCCCGCAGCATGACGCACATCACGGTATTTTCGATTTTGGCGTCTATGTTGGGGATTTTGTGAACCGCGAAATTCTGCAGCGGCTCACTCACCGGGGTTTTTACGATAAGGTAATTTTTATTGACCCCTAAGGTCCCGCCAAAAGCCAGTTTGAAGAGCATTTCATAGGCCCGCTGTATGTAATAGATGAACTCTTCCCGTTCGGTCCGCACATCCCTCAGCTTTGCGATAAGCCGTGAAGTCTCGGCATGGCTCTCATCGGGGGTTAAAAACGAATAAACCTTGAGCCCCGGTTCAGCCTTGCATATCTTCTGCATCATCGTCCCCATTTCGTTGAAGAGCCTGATGAGGGTTTCTTCTCCCTGCCCGCGCTTCTCCGCGTTGTCGATCCCAAACATGCCGGAACAAGACAGCACTTCCCGGTACACCGATTCCATCAGGAACACATTTTCTTTGTCCTTTTCGGTAAGATATCCGTCCAGGGCTTCCGCCTTCAGAATCACGTTATTCATAAAGAAATATTACATCATCTTGGCCGGATATTCCAGAGGAGGTAAGGAAAGGAAAAGATTAGGCGACATAGACGGTCAACGATAGGCCCCGCCGGGCCTGTACCGTGCGGAAAAGCCGCGCCCCTTACCGGAAACCGGGCTTGCCGCCGCCCCGGACTGTGCCGCAAAGACCCGGACACCCGCAC
>JAIRSL010000271.1 GCA_031255475.1 Treponema sp. | reverse complement strand
AGGATACTGGTTATACTTAGATTTATATGAGATCGCCTAAAGAACTTTCCTTAGATTCAAAAATACTCAAGGCCGTCTCCGGTTTGGGACTTTCGCCCAAGGCCGCGGAGGCGGCGCGTCTGGTCTTGGAAGATGGAGAGGTTCACTCTCTTCAGGAATACGCCAATACCGTTTCGATTAAACGCCTGGGCTATAATGATCACGGGCCGGTTCACATGCGTACTGTGGCGTTGAACGCGGCGATCATGATGGGCCTCCTGCGGGAGGCGGGTGTCAAAACCAGTCTGGAAACCGAAGAATGCGGCGCCTTTGAGGACAGCCTTATCGCGGTGATCCTGGCGGCCACCCTTCACGATCTGGGGATGAGCATAAGCCGCCAGGCCCACGAACTCCACAGCATGACCCTTGCCCGCCCGGTACTGGACCGGCTTCTTCCTCTCATCTATCCGGAAACTAGTACCCAACAGGTGATAGTCCGCTCCCTGGTTCTGGAAGCTATCTTTGGACACATGGGGAACCGGGTCATCCATTCTCTGGAAGCGGGAGTCCTCCTCATTGCCGATGGCTGCGACATGACCAAGGGCCGGGCCCGCATCCCTATGGTACTGGCCTCAAGTCCCCGGGTGGGGGATATACACAAATATTCGGCCAACGCCATTGAGGAGGTGAAGATACTGCGGGGCAGAGAGAAGCCCATCCATGTCAACATCCTCATGTCCGGCGAAGTCGGCCTCTTTCAGGTAGAAGAAGTGCTCCTGGGAAAAATCGCCGCCAGTCCCGCCAAAGGGTATGTCGAACTTTACGCCGTGATACAGGACGGGGAACCGAAACGGTATTTGTAGGAAGCCGCCATAACAAAACTCTAGAGTTTCGACTTCTCAATCTCTTCGGGTGGAATTCTACTGTTTTTTTTATCAACAATCAGGATAATCCCCCGGAAAACCAAGAACAGGAAAGGAAGAATCAGGAGGGCCGGAAGCAGATAAATTTCCGGGTTCATGGGGACGCCGGTGAAGGCTCCGCTCCGCAGGGTCTGGAATATTGTTTCCGCGCCTTTAAAGGGAGAAAGGAGGGCGCAGATAAACACCGCCGGGACAAAATGAAGGGCCGCGCCGAGGATGGTAAAGGCCAGGGCCCAGATAAAAGCCGGGGCGCAGCTTAAATCCAGGAAGGTCCCTCCCAGGATTCCCAGGATGGCCAGGAATACCGCAATGTGGGCGCAGTGATCGGCCCGGGGAGAGCCGCCGGCCGGCCTTTCCTCCTGCCCGGATTGCCGCGCGGCATTTGTAACGGAAAGACGCCGGTTATGGCGGCGCAGCACGGAACGCCGGAGCCAGAGAGCAATCCCTATTCCCGCCAAAAAAAGAATCAGGATAACGGTCATCCTTTCGGACAGGAAGAAGATACGCTCTCCGTAGGCAAAGAGGGAATAATGGGTATCCATGCCGCCGGTCTCCCATTGGACGGCGGCGGCGTATTCGGCCAGAGCTTCCGCGAGCGCGTCGGGGTCCGGGGCGCCGGGAATCCCGGCGGAGGTGAGCAGAATAGCTGGTATCTCCAGACTGCGGGCGAGTTCCAGGATCGCGGGGCCTGCGGCAAGGCCCAGGTTGTAAAGCTCGTGGGAACGTACTCCGAAAACGTGCGGTACACCCCGTCTTCTCAAACTACCGGGAAGGGGCCGTACCATGGCCAGATGGGTTATGCCGCCCCGCGTCCCGTGGTGGATCACCATGATTCGACCGGGCGGGGAAGCAAAGTCCAGGTATACCAGAGCGGCATTTTCCGGGTAATCCAGGGAAGAGGCAAGATCCTCAAGCCCCCGGAATTCTCCGTCCCCGTCCTCCAAAAAGGCAACGGCGATCCGCCTTCCCGGCCGTATTTTCTCTGCCGTATTTTCTTTCATCTGATCTTCCCGTACCGCCTTGAGGAACGAAAGGGCCGTCTTAACGCCGAACGGAAATTCCCCGGAAACCTGTCCGGCACGGCCCCCCTCTTCACCGGCGGAGTCTGAAAAGGGTACACCCAAAATGAAAATATCCGGAGAAGGAAGGGCTTCCGTTTGCGCCTCCCCTGTTTTGGCCTGCACCATGGGGAGCGCCGCCAGGAGAACCGTCCCCTTTTCCCCATACCCGGGAGGGGGCAATTCTTCAATATCGAATCCCTCATCCCGGAGCAGTCGGACGAGCTCTCCCTTTGGAACAGATATGGAAGATAAAGCGGCCGTAGCATCCGCCGCCCATAAAAACAGGGGAAAAAAAAGGAAGGACAAACAGAAGGATAGGTTTTTCAAGATTTTTCCCTTCATTAAACATAACTTTTACCCGTCTGCCCGTCAATATGGATGTAAAAATCCGGATTTTATCCATAAAATTCAATAAATTCCGCAAGAAGCAGCCTTCTATACCGGGAACAAGTAAAGCGGCAGCGTCCAAAACAGTTACGGCAGATCGAAGAGACACGTTTTCTGTTCGGTTTTTTGATTGGTAGCGAAGGGTTTCATACCCAAAAGTCCGCTCACCAGTTCACGGGGGAGCTTGGTAACCCGGATGGGTTGCTTAGGCGAGATTGTTGATGCGGCATTAAAACAGCAATACTCTTACAGTATTACTGTTCCGGAAGACAGGCGGGCCGCTTTGGAGTTTAGGGGGCCGGGTAACTCAGGGCTTTCCGCAGAGCAGCGGTCTGATTCGCAGCGAAGGGTTTCATACCTAAGAGTCTGCTCACCAGTTCACGGGGGAGCTTGGTAACCCGGATGGGTTGCTTAGGCGAGGTTGTTGATTTCTCCCGCCGCTCCCCATAAAAAACCGGGGAGCAAAGCTGCCTTTACTCCCCGGTATTCTCATTGTTGCGCGTCACAAAGACGGCGTATTCCGCGGTTTAATACCAGCCGTCGGGAACCCCTTTCTGACGGGGCGGCGTGGGACGGAAACCAATGTAACGTCCCGGGACGGCCTCGTCGCCGTAGTGATCATTATCAACGCCGGTCATCGAATCCAGCAAGAAGTATTTATGCCGAACATAGCCGGGACCATAATCAGCGATGACGCCGCTATTCGGTACCGGGTCATCCCAGGTAGCGTCATAGAATTTCCAGCCGTCAATATATACGTTGTTCCAGGCGTGGTTCATAGGAGAGCTGAGTAAGTATTTGGTTTCGATCCCCGCGGCCCGAAGCAGGGCGGCGCTGGCATTGGCATACCCTTCGCAGACCGCAAGGTAGTGGCCCGCAGGTTCGTACTGGCCGTCTATATGGTACCGGGTTCTCAGTACGGTAAGGGCGTCCTGTTTCTTACGCCGATTTGTTCCCGGATAACTGTCCCCATCGTAGACCGTATTGGTAACTAGGTGGTCATGGACGGCCCTGGCTTTTTCCCGGAGATCGGTTATACCATAGGTAAGGTCCGCCGCCAGATTGGTAACGCGGAAGTCGTCGCTCTGCACGATAAACGAGGGGTAAAGGAAACGCCTGTCCGCTTCGTCAACGCCGGCCTCATCGCGGGTATTGGTAACAGTAAAGATAATAGGATTTTGATAATAGCTCCCGCTTATAAAGTCTCCTTCTGCGCCCAAGTCGGGGGAAAGGCTGATCTGGCTATAACCCCAGACTCTTACCGTATAGGAACCGGCCCCAAAGCGCAGCCAGATCCGGGTTTTAAAAGTATCCCGTAGCAGATAGTAGGTTTCCAAGCCGCCTTTGGTAACCTGGACATAGACATAGTTGTATACATCGGGATTATTGACGCTGCCTTCCAGGGTAAAGAAACCGTCCGCGCTGAAACTTGTCTCGGCGGGATAGCTTATGGTTACCCCTCCATCGGTGGTAAGGCTTCCTTCCGAACCGCTGTAGCCGGTATAGGTCTGTCCCGTACCCGGATAGGTATAGGGCCGCCGGAGGTAATCCCCGGGGTGAACGGTGATGGTTCCGGCGCTTGCGGTCTTACCGTCCTGGGAAACGCTGACCGTGTAGGTTCCCCCGGCGCTGGGGGTGAAAAGCCCGTTGGAATCAACACTGCCCCCCGATCCCGAACCGGTAAAGACAAATCCCCCGGCGTTTGACCGGACCGAACCGTCGGAACGCAGGGCTTTGGCGGTGTATTGAATGGTGTGGCCGCCCGCGTAGGTCTCCTGATCCGCCCGCGGGTAGAGGACCACGGAATCGGTAACATCGGGAATCAGGCTGACATTCCCGATCCAGACCTTGTTGGTTGCGGATTCATAATAGTTGCCCTTATCCTTTTCCAATACCCATTTGAGTTCATGGCTCCCGGCATCGATAATAAAAGTTTTCCGAGCCCAGGACCCGCCTAAGCCATTCCAGGAATCCGTCCGAAGATCGTCGATATAGAGTACCATTGCGGTATCTACGTTCGTACCGATGTCTGTTTTGATACTGAAGCTCAGCCCCATAGGAACGGGCGAGTCAACGGTACGGGAGAGCGACACCCAGAGCCTTTCATTCTCTGGCAGATACATCGCTGGCTTGGAATCAAACTCGACCACCCATTTTTCGATATCCTGGTCGTAAACAGTGCCCGGCGACGTTGCGCCGTTACCAGAAGCTGTTCCCATCCAGCCGTTCAAATCTCCCCCGGCAAACGCATCCTCTATAAGGTCGCCGTCAAAGTTAGATTCGGATACCAGATTGTAGAAAGTAACGTCACCGGCATCAGCCCAGATGCCGATATAGTAATACATGGCGCTTGCTTCCTGGGGCAGTTCAATCTCGTTTTCGTTGTTTTCCGTCCCGCTTATACTATGATAGGAATGAAAGGTTCCGTCGTCGTTGAAAAACACAATATCCGGCCAGGAATCTTCGGCGGTAAGGGTTAATGTGTAGGAGGAATAAGCCATCCGGTGGAACCGCCAGAAC
>JAIRSL010000253.1 GCA_031255475.1 Treponema sp. | reverse complement strand
CTATCTTGCCAGATCGTCTCTTTTTGGGGCATATTAGATGTATTGATGAGCCCGGAACAGGAAGACGCCCTCTACGATTTTCTCGAAAATATTACGGAGCCATTTTCCCTTGAGAATGTGACGAGTTATGTCCGGATGGTGGTCCACCGCCGGGTTTCTCATTTGGCTCAGGACATTCGGGAATTTATCAATTCACGGAACATTGCCTTTAGAAAAGAACAGGACCGGTGGGTTTCCCGGCGCGGGTACTTCGAGCCCCTGTCTTTTGTCATAAGCCCGACCCGGCAGGAACTGGTGAACGGCATCCTCATTCCGGGGCACCGGTGTATTCCCTTTGCAAATCCGGTGCTGCTGCCTCAGGAATATACGTTTTACTGGAAGGGCAAGCCGATACCCAAAGAGACCACCGAAGGGCCGCCGGAAGATTTCTACCCCTATTATGCGGTCTTTGGGGAAGAGTATGCCCCGCAATATGTGGCTCGGGACAACCCGGAGAACGAAAACGCCTATTCCGGAAGCCTTTACGAGGATCCTTTCGAGGTTTCAATACATACCCTGGACATGAGGAATATCTACCGGGAGACCGCCTTTGTGCCGGGAGACCGGTTTGTGGTGAAAACCAGGAATTGGAGCATCGGCGAATTTGACCTTACCTCTGTCAAAAAGGAAGATTGGACAACGGCGGAACTGGACGCATGGTGTACGGCCGCCGAAAAAGGGTTCGCCGCTTCCTTTGACTATTTAGGCCCTGGTTCTTCCACGGACGAGCAGATTGCCTTTGCCTACTGGTTCGGCGGACAGCGTATGGGGGAAGTCCCGGCATATTCCCTGGAAGAGTTTCTTTACGAAAAAACCGGCGGTATAGAGACTGCGGCTTACGGCATAGAAACCCGGTTCTGGTATGTCGGTAAGGATATCCCCGATCTGAAGGGCCTGACAGGTTATCCTTTGGCGCCGGATCAGACATCAATTGAGAAAATGCTTTTCCGGTGCGGCGTTCCCGTATCGGAATATGTGATTCAGTCCTATGTGCTGGACGCGCTGTTTAGGAGGGATCCGGATATTTCCCGAATCATCGAGCGTATTGTGCCCCGGCCGGTGGATATAACCGAACAGGAATGGGATGATCTTACCTCTTATGTACTCAAGGTGTACGCGGAATTCCATCTACAGTATTCGGTGTTTGCGGATCGGTTGATGGGTCCTATCAGGCAGCGGGCCGGCGAACTCCATACCGCGGTAATCGACCTTGCCGCCCGGCTCCGTAAAGGGGATATAGACCTGCCCTGGCTGCCGAAACACACTTTCGTGATCCTCTCCCAGATTCAAAACCACGCCGCGGGAATTCTGGAAGATATGGATGACGATGAAGCCCCTCCGGAAGCGGACCTTGAAGCTATGGATACCTCTCTGGACAATATGATCGAGACATACGAGGATATTAAGGAATTGATAGATGATGCCATGGACAATTTCAGGCGGAACAACCTGTCGGTGGTAAAAACCCGCCGGACGGGAGGTCCTGCTTTCTGGAGGACCGTGCAGTTGAGCCTTGGGGGTACCGATGTCTGGCGGCGCGTCGTCATGCCCGGAACCTCCAGCCTGGAAGATCTTCACCGCATCATCCAAATCCTGTTCAACTGGGATAACCGCTGGCCTCACCGGTTTATCGCGGCGGCTCTTATATGGAAAGAAGAAACCAGCCTTGAAGAACTGAATGATCGGGGGTTTGCGGAAATTTCGTATGAATACGGGACCGCCTGGACCGTAAAAATCATGTTTTTTTCTTCTTACGAAGCGGAAGCGGAGGAACGGATCCGGTGTATCGCGGGAGAGCAGGCCGCCCCGCCCCTCTCCGTAGAAGGGCCTTTACGATTCAGAAAATATTTGGCCGCTCTGGAACGGGAAAAGGAACCGGATCGGCGTTCGGAGGGGAACGGGAAACACGGAGATTCCGTTCCCGCAATATTCAGTCCCGGTGTATTCAGCATAGAAGATTACAATCGCCGGTTAGAAGGGATATTCCATGAATGGACAAGAACGGAAACCTGAGGACGGGCTTAGCGACTTAATTATCCGGGGAGGGATACTATCTAACGTACCGGGAACCAGCCCCCGGGAAGTCATTGCCCGCATGATCGAAGCCGTCCGTTTTCCGGTCATAGATCGCGGACAACTCCTGAATGCCGTACTGGAACGGGAGGCCCTTATGTCCACCGCAATAGGCTGCGGCATAGCCCTTCCGCATCCCCGGAATCCCCAGGTAACGGAACCTGACGATCAGTTTGTGACCATCGCCTTTCTGGAGACCCCGGTTAACTGGAACTCTCCGGACGGGGCCCCGGTACATACCGCCATACTCATCGTATCCGCATCCCCCAAACTGCACCTCCGCAGCCTGTCGCGGCTCAACTTTTTCTGCCAGCAGGACAGTTTCCACGCCCTGCTCGCACACCGCGCTTCTCCTGAGGAGATCGTCGCGGCGATCCGGGCGGCCGAACAAACCTGGCAGGGAGGGTAAGCCTGCGGGACCGCCCCGCTTTCCAGGATCGCTGCGGGAAAGGGCGCGGCAGCGGAGTAACTATAACAGGCGGCGCGGGTATTTATTCTTTTGGTGTGGTCAAAAAAATTTCGCGATACATAAATCCCACAATGTATCGGTATTGCTATATCACATAATATGTTCAGCGAAGTACAGGCGAGTGATCATTAGCTACGAATCAAAATGTGTTCCTGCTATTGGCTTGACAAGCCCGGCGGTACCGGATATATGTTTCTTCTGTCTTTTCAACCGGTACGTATACCCGCATGAAACGATATGTTTTACGCCATTGTTCGCCGTTTTACCGCCCTTTCGTTTTGGAACTGGCGTTGCGAATAAATTATTAGAAGGGAGTGACTATTCAGCCGCCTGTGGAGGACAGCGAAAACCGGCGCGGACGCATAGTTATGGATAAGGAAAGCTATTGAAAACGTTACATTTTGATTGTTTTGCCGGTATTTCGGGGGATATGGCCCTGGGCGCTTTTGTGGATTTGGGGGTCGATCCCGCCCTATTGCGTGCCGAGCTCTCCAAACTGGGGCTTGACGGCTGGTCCCTGGAATTTGTCCGGGAAGACCGCAACGGCATAACCGGTACCCGCGCGGCCGTCGATTTGGAAGACGATCCCGGCCATGCGGCCCGGGACGCCTGTCCTCACGCCCACGACCATCACACCCACGATCATCACGGCCACGACCATGATGACGGCGTTCACCACCATCACCACGGGCATGAACACGGCGGCCACAGCCACCATTCCTGGAAGGATATACGCAGACTGATAGAGAATTCCGGGATAAGCGCCGGGGCAAAAAAACGGGCCGTGGATATTTTTACCCGGATCGCCGGGGCGGAATCCCAGGTACACGGGATCCCACCCGAAGACATCGCCTTCCACGAGGTAGGGGCCATGGACTCCATCATCGACATCGTGGGCGCGGCGGTATGTCTCGACATCCTGAAGCCGGACCGCGTTACCTGCGGCGAGGTGGAGCTGGGCGGCGGTACGGTCACCTGCGCCCACGGGGTGCTGCCGGTTCCCGCCCCGGCCACCCTGATCCTCTGCCGGGGTATGCCGGTCAAAACCGGAGGGTTCGACAAAGAGATGACCACCCCGACCGGTGCGGCCATTCTGGCGGCCTCGGTGGACGAGTTTACCCTTAGCGGCAGTTTTACCTGCCTCCGTACCGGATACGGCATAGGGGCCCGGAAACTGGATAAGCCCAACCTGCTCCGGGTCTCCTGGAGGGAAGAACGGGACGCCGCCGTTCCCGCCCCGGCGGAAGCGGGGATCATCGCCGAGGAATTGATTCTCATCGAGGCGAACATAGACGACATGAGCGGGGAGGAACTAGGCTTCCTCATGGAGAACCTCTTTGAAGCCGGGGCCCTGGACGTGACCCTGAGCCCCTGCGTCATGAAAAAATCCCGTCCCGGAACCGTGGTTTCCGTCCTTTGCCCGCCGGATAAAACCGGCATCCTCAGACGGACCATGTTCCGGCGGTCTTCGGCCATAGGGTTCCGGGAAACCGTTGTCAGGCGTCTTTCCCTGAAACGGGAAGAAAGGCCTGTAACGAGCGCGTTCGGTACGGGACGGGTCAAGACCGTGTTTTGGGAGGATGCGCCCCTGCGCTCCAAGATCGAGTACGAGGACCGCGCCAAAGTAGCCAGGGAACAGGGCGTCTCTCTTGCGGACGCGGAACGAATTATGGAAGAAGGAAAAACATCCTAAGCCGCGTCCTTCCGGAGGAGGGGCTTCTACCCGGGGATTCGGCGATAGAACGCATGGATTCACCCCGATCTAAGGCGATGACGATCTCCTCGCGCTCGGCGGGGACAGATGGGTATAGCAAATTCGGCGATTTGTACCAGACTTGACCATAACGGCATTACTCCTTATTGATGCGGCTTGGGAAAAGGCCGGCATACGGGTTTTGCAGCCCCTTCATGGTTGAACGCGGGCCGCAAATGAAAGTTTTCTAATCTTTTTTTTCCTCATTCCGATATTGAGAGTGAGGAGTTTGAATATGATCCAAAGGGCAATGCCTACAGCTGCGTTTCCCAGTATAGGATATGCCATCAGTACATTCCGGGGAAGGCACATGTCCCTTCCGGTGGCGCCGGCCAATTATATCTATTCCCACTTCAAGAATGTTTCCGGCGTACCCGCCCCGGACGGGGTTCGTGGGGTGACCATCAACAAACTCAAGATCCTGGACGTCCTGATTGAACAGCTCAACCAAATAAAAAAGCAGCCGGAAATGAATTTTGAACTTTCCCCTTCGGATGACCGGATAGACGCCCTTATCGAACAGTACCGTTCCCAAATCCGCCAGACCCAGGTTGCCAGCATGGCTATGCCGTATAAACCCCACGCCGTGGCCCCTCTGGGAGCGGTTTTCAGCCTGGTTGCCTGAAAACAAAAGCCGGCCGGTTTTGCGGGCCTCCTTACCGCACCCGCGCTTCCATGTTCCCCATCCTCTTACGGAAAGTTTCTCTTTACGGTGAGGCCGATATATGTAAAATTACCGGTTTCTGCAAAATTTCTCTTGATTTTTTTTGTTTTTTACTATATAATAATGATTATTATTATTGATTAAGGGAGTTTATACGAGGCGTGGAACGAAAACACAGTGAAAAGCGGGATGCCATCCTAAAGGCCATACGATCTACCCAGTCACATCCCGGCGCTCAGTGGATTTACAACAAGCTCAAGCCCTCTATCCCCTCCCTTTCCCTGGGAACGGTGTATCGCAACCTCAACGTGTTTTTGGAAGAAGGATCCGTGGTTTCTGCCGGGGTAGTGGACGGGGAGGAACGGTTCGACGGCCGGGTCAACCCCCATCCCCATCTGGTCTGCTGCCGTTGTGGTAAGATAGCGGACCTTCCCTGTTCCGCCGGTGAAGGCCCCATGCCGGCGGATGGGGACGGCCTCCGGGAAGCCGGGGGCAGCGAATTGCCCGAAGGCTTTGTCATCGACTACCGGAAGACCGTGTACTACGGGCTTTGCGGCGAATGTGCGGCGGCATCGCCTGAGGAAACGCGGGCCCATCCGGAAAAGGCCGTTCGGGAGCCGGCCGGGTCCCGGAGTATTGTGTGATTAAGCGGCCTGTGCCGCTGTAATTAATTCAATTTGTATCAAGGAGAGTTTTTATGAAGAAGTTTGTTTGTTCTGTTTGCGGCTATGTCCACACGGGGGACAAGCCCCCTGAATTCTGCCCCCAGTGCAAGGCTCCAGCCTCCAAATTTATTGAACAGACCGGCGATACCGGCTGGGCCGCGGAACATACCGTCGGGGTTGCCAAGGGTGTTGAAGAAGACATTCTGGCGGACCTCCGCATGAACTTTAACGGGGAATGTACCGAAGTCGGCATGTACCTTGCCATGAGCCGGGTCGCCGACCGGGAAGGTTATCCCGAAATCGCGGAAGCCTACAAGCGTTACGCCTTTGAGGAAGCCGAACACGCCTCAAAATTTGCGGAACTTTTGGGCGAATGCATCACCAGCAGCACCAAAACCAACCTCCAACTCCGGGTCGAAGCCGAACACGGCGCCTGCGCGGGTAAGACCGACCTGGCCAAGCGGGCCAAGGACCGGGGCTATGACGCCATTCACGACACGGTTCACGAAATGGCCCGTGACGAAGCCCGTCACGGCGCGGGTTTCCGGGGACTGCTGAAGCGGTATTTCCCCAGCTAAACCATTCGCGGATTACACGGATAAAACGGATTAGGTACGGTTTGCGTATAAAAGATCCGCCTTTATCCGTGTAATCGCGGATAAAGCGGATACACGGCGGCGCTCTGCCGTCACGATATGAATAGCTTCGCTGCCGAAAGGTATATCCCCGGAATGAAGACCGCGGGGATCAGATTTGCCACTTTAATCTCCGCAGAGCCTAAAAAATTAAATCCTATTGCGGAAATGAGCAGGCTTCCTACCGCCGAAACCTCCCTGATTATATCGGGACTTAAAAAGTCGCGGATCAGTATGGCGGCAAGGGCTATACCCGCCTCGTAAATCAGTACCGGAACCGCCGAAAAAACCACGCCTATACCCATGGAACCAGCGAATATCAGGGACAAGATACCGTCCATGACGGATTTTGCAAAGAGGGTTTCATGGCTGCCCAAAAGCCCGCTCTGTATAGAACCGACTATAGCCATAGACCCGGTACAGAACAGGATACTGGCGGATACCATGCCTTTGGCAAAGGCGCCGCCTTTGATGCGGAGTTTCTTTTCGGTCCAATACCCCAG
>JAIRSL010000241.1 GCA_031255475.1 Treponema sp. | reverse complement strand
AGCAGTTCCAGGGCCTTTTCCTTGCAGTTGCCGCAGACGGTTCCTATCTTGGTGGCTTCCTGAAGGGCCTCCCAGGTGCGGACGCCCCGGTGAAAGGCTTCCTCAATGTCCTTGTCGGTAACGGAGAGGCAATGGCAGATTTCCGTGGAAGGCTCCTTGAAAAGGCCGGCCCGGCCGGTTTTCGCCAGGTAATCGTCAATGGCGGCGCGCAGGGCCTTATCGCCCAAAACGGAGCAGTGAATCTTGTATTCCGGCAGACCGCCCAGCTTTTCCACCAGATCCTGGGGCCGTACCGCATAGGCGTCCTTAATCTTCATGCCCAGGATCATCTCCGACAGTACGCTGGTAGAGGCGATGGCGCTGGCGCAGCCGTAGGTCTTCCACCGGACGCCGGTGATAGTGTCATCCCTGATCTTGAGGAGCATGAGCATCTGATCCCCGCACTTGATGTTTCCCGTCTGCCCCCGGGCGTCGGCGTTAAATGTGGATTCATCTTCCATTAAAACATTCCGGGGATGGGTGAAATGATCCTTAACCGTATCCGAATATAACCAGTCTGACATAGAAGCTCCTTAAGATGCCTTCACCGGGATTTCCGGCGAAACCGTGGACATGGCCCGCAGCCGCGCTATGACGGGCGGCAGGGTTTCAATCACATAATCTATATCCTCTCCGGTGATCCCCCAGCCAAGGCTGAAACGGATGGAACCGTGGGCAAGTTCGGGACCGACCCCTATGGCCAGGAGCACATGAGAAGGTTCAAGGCTGCCCGAGGCGCAGGCCGAACCGGTGGAAACCTCGATTCCCGCAAGGTCCAGGGAAAGGAGTATGGATTCCCCCTCCGCGCCGGGAAAGGAAACGTTCAAGGTGTTGGGCAGGACATCCCCGGGGTGGCCGTTCACCTTGATATTGGGGACGGCCCCCATGAGCCCGTCCCTCAGCCGGTCCCTCAACCGCCGCATCTCGCTGCCGTAGGAATCGAGGCCGGCCCCTGCCAGGGCCGCCGCCTTGCCGAATCCCAGTATGCCCAGGTTGTTGTAGGTCCCCGCCCGGAAGCCGTCTTCCTGGTGGCCGCCGTGGATCAGCGGGAAGAGGGGCGCGCCGGGCTTTACGTAGAGGGCGCCTATACCCTTGGGGCCGTAAATCTTGTGGGCCGACATGGTAAGGTAGTCCACCCCCAGGTCTTTCACGTTCACCGGAATCTTCCCCACCGCCTGAACCGCGTCGGTATGGACCCAGGCCCCCTTTTCATGGGCCAGGGCCGCGATTCCGGCAATGTCCTGAATAGTGCCTATTTCGTTGTTGGCCGTCATCACGGACACAAAGAGGGTCTTCTCGTTTAAGGCGGCTTTAAGCGCGTCCATCCTGATCTTGCCGTATTCATCTACCGGCAGGATGGTTACCGTAAATCCCAGGGAAGCAAGATATTCCGCCGAGTTAAACACACAGGGGTGCTCGATGGCGGTGATGATAATTTCGGTCTTACCTTCCGGGAGCGGGCTTCCTTCGGGATCGCTTGCCAGGCGGCGCATGGTCTGGAAGACCATGTTGTTCGATTCCGAACCACCCGATGTAAAGACGATCCCCCGCGCGGGTCCGCCTATGAGCGCCCCGACAGCCTGGCGGGCTTCTTCCACGCGGGCGTGAGCCAGACGGCCGGCGGTATGCATACTGGAGGCGTTCCCGTAAACGCCAAAGTCTTCGATCAATGCGGCCTTCACCTCTTCTTTAAGGGGCGTGGTCGCATTGTAGTCCATATATATCCTTCGTCCCGGCATTTTTACTCCCCGGTAATCCCTACCTTTCTGATAATATTACTAATAATACAATACTAACTTTTTCGGGATTCGCCAAGGAGTTTGCCGCGTTTCGCGCGTACAACGGTATAAAAATTCACGAGTATGAATTCTTATACCGTTGCAACAGGCTCCCGGAGATTTCGTTCATAAAACCGAAAAAGCTTCATCCGCAACCTCAACGGTCCGCTTGATATCCTCATCGCTCAAAGAAGCATTCAGAAAATGGTTGTGGTGGTTGGTAAGGTAGACACCACGCTTTACCATTTCCGCAATCCAGCGCTGGTGGAGCATGAGGGAATCATCATCGGCTATACGCAGGTAGAACAGGGCCGGCGCGCCGGTCACCCGCAGGTCGTAGCCGTGTTTTTTTGCCGCGGCGATAAGCCCCTCTTTAAGGAGGAGCCCCTTTTCGTTGAGCAGCCGGGGCAGGTCCAGGCGCCGCATCTTCCGGATACAGGCTATACCCGCCGCAAAGGGAACCGCGGAAAGCCAGTAGCTCCCGGTATAGGTAAGGCCGCTCACGGTATTTCTGAGGAATTCCTTGCCGCAGAGGGCGCTCACGTTGTACCCGTTGGCCAGGGCCTTACAGAAGCAGATAAGGTCCGCCTGGAACCCGAAGAAATGGTCGCTCCCGGCCAGATCCAGGCGGAAACCCGCACGCACGTCGTCGATGATGAGCACCGACCCGGTATCGGTACAGAGTTTGCGGACCTTCTGCCAGAACCCTTCGGCGGGGAGCACGTTGTCGGCGAAATTCCCGTGCAGGTACGGCTGGGAGATCACGGCGGCTATTTCTCCCTTGTTTTCCGCAAAAACTTCGGCAAGCCTTTCGTAATCGTTCCAGGGTACATAGATGTTGTTGATCACGTCCTCTTCCAGAATGCCCGGATAATCGATCTTCTGGGTCCAGGGCGCCACCCCGTGGTAGTAGCCTTTGAAGAAGACGATCTTTTTGCGGCGGGTGTAGGCCCTGGCGGTAAGCACTGCCAGCGTGGTGGTATCCCCCCCGTTCTTGGCGAAGAAGGCCCAGTCGGCGCTGGCCACGGTCTCTACCAGCAGTTCCGCGAAATCTATCATTCTGACAGAAGGGGTGGTAATACAGTCCCCAAGGCTCCGCTGTTTCGCCGCGGCTTCGTCCACCTCGTCATCGTTGTACCCCAATATATTGGGGCCGTAGGCGCACATATAGTCGATAAACCGGTTCCCGTCAACGTCCCAAAAATAGGAACCTTTGGCCCGTTCCGAAAAGAAGGGAAAGGCCGTAACCGGCACAAAACACCCTTCCGCCGGCCCCTGGTGCCCGTAGATCCCCGAAGGGATGACCTTAAGGGCCCGTTCATACTCCGCCGCGCTTTTTTCATACCTGTTAATTGAAAATCCCATACCGGGTCCCTCCTTAGGCTAAGTAGACCGCCACCCGGTCCAGAATACGATTGATATTGTCCAGCATCCCCAGATTTCCCCGCATGGTGATGAGTCCCCGGCCCACACAGCCCAGGGCGCTCACCTTGCCGTCGAACAGGTCCCTGGCCAGGTGCAGATCGCCGAATTCCATCAAGGCGTGGTAATGCTCGGGCAGTTCCCGAATCAGGGACAGGCGGTGATCCTTTATCACTATCCCCACCCGCAAAGGCGCGTCCCCGTCATAGTTCGCAATGGAAAGCGCGGCAATCCCATCCGCCAGGTTGGAAGCCGTAAACCGGCCTATCTTGTCGTGGTTCCCGATCTGAACCACCGCCTGGGCGACAAGGAAGAACATGATGGTGGTACCGGCTTTGAAGAAAACCGGGTCTTTCAGGTCTTCGGGACCGGCCCTCAAATACTTTTCGAGTATTTTGGTAAGTTCCATAAAATTTTTGGTAAGGAACTTCAGTTTGGTAAAACCTTTACTGGGAATGGGCGTCACGGTCCCGTCTATAAGACCGTTAAATTTCGCGCAGGACGAAAAAGGAAGCCTGACATTACAGGCCCCTTCGCCGGGTTCAGGCTCGCATGTTCCGCGGTCAAACCGCAGGGTCATGGCCGGGCCGTCTTTTACCGTAAAGCCGACGGTAAGGGGCTTTCCCCCCGGAAGAGCCGGATTATCCGCCAGACGCCGCGCCTCCGGGGAAAGGGCGCAGAGATCCTTCAGAGCGCCCAGGAGGCCGTACAGGTTAATGTACGCCAATGTTTCAGTTTCTTTCATATTTAACCCCCATCCTTTTAACCTCCTAATCTTAAAATGAATTCGTACTATTGCCAATACGTCCCTGTATGCGGCATGATACGCATCCTTTTTATTATAATCTGGTTTTGATTTTCGTACAAATGGAAAAAAAGCATCCGGCGCCGCAAGCGGTTTTTCGAGGCCGAATATTGAACCGTCCGCCCGTTCAACAATTTAACATTTCATATCCGGGTAACCCGGTAATACTTCTCTATCCGGTGCCGGAAAGTCCTCCGTTCGCCAGGTTCAAATCGCCCTGCGGCCTGGGCCGCAGGGCCTGTAAATATGCGTGTTTCCCTGGAAATCTATTCGTACGCTTTGAAAAGGCTCACTGCGGGCTTTCCGGTCCTTCCACCGTGTCAATCCGTTAATTGTTTGCTGCCTAAAGAAGAGAAGGGCGGACCGGCCGAGAGGAAACCTTTCGGAAATATACCGCGCAGGATTGTAATGTTAAATTGCTGCCGCCCGTTTTCCCGCTATTGAACTGAACCGCCTCCTGGGTTTATTCTTGAAGTATGATGCCCATTCGTATACTCGCCCTGGATCTTGATGACACCCTTTTACGGTCGGATTTGACTATCTCGTTCCGTACCAGGAACGCCATAAAACGGGCCGAAAGCGCCGGCATCGTGGTGGTTCTGGCTTCGGGCCGGGTTCCGGCCGCATTGGAGCAGTTTTCCCGGCTTCTGGGTATGCATAAACGTCCCGGCTATCTGATCTGCAACAATGGCACGATGATTCAGGAAAGCCACACCAGTTCCCTGGTTTACGAAATCAAGATACCGTCCGAAACGGCCCTGATCGCCTACGATCTGGCCACGGCCGAAGGCTTTCCGGTTCAGGTTTACGAGAACGATGTGATGTATATCTCCCGGTTCAACGAATTTGCCGATTACGATCAGAAACTGACGGGCCTCAGACAGGTAGTGGTGGAAAATTTCAGAGCCATGGTTGCCGCCGGGGTATACAAACTCCTTATTCCCGGTGACCCCATGATCCTGAAGCCGCTGGAAACCCTGCTCAAAATTTATTTAGGCAACGATGCCACCCTGTTTACCAGCAAGCCCTATTTTCTGGAAGTCCTGCCGCCGGCTACGGATAAAGGGAAGGCTCTGGCCTGGGTTGCCAAAAAGGCGGGCATCCCCCGGGAAGCGGTATTGGCCATAGGGGATTCCATGAACGACGAGGCCATGATCCGCTGGGCGGGCGTAGGTGTGGCGATGGTCAACGGGGACGAGCGTATCAAGAACATAGCCGCCATGGTGACGGATAAATCCAATGACGATGACGGGATAGCGGATCTTATCGAACGGTATATCCTGGGTAAGGAACCGTTGCCCGTGGGAGCCGCGTATGAGTGACCAGCCCGTTTTGTCGAAAGACATCCCCATCAGTACCGTAGATTCGCCTTCGGTGGTACTGGAACTCATTTATCAGTTAAAAATCAAGGATGTGATGTGCCGGGCGGTGATTTTCGGGAAACCCGCGGATACCCTGCGGCACATACAGGCGATTATGAGAGAAAACTATATTACCGGCATCCCCATCGTTGAGGACCGCCGTCTTGCCGGCATCGTTTCCATTGACGATATAGTAACCGCTCTGGACAAGGGGTACATAGACTGCCCGGTATCGGAACGGATGACCCGGAATGTGATAGTCCTGGAAGACGACATGCCTCTGTCATTCGCCATATCCTACCTGAACAAGTACCGGTACGGCCGGTTTCCGGTGTTGAACAAGCAACAGGAACTGGTAGGGATACTTACGTCTAAAGATGTGGTGAGAACTTTGCTGGTTGAAATGAACAGAGAGGTACTTCGTTTGGAAAAGATACATCAGAACATGGCGGGGCAGGCCGGAAATTTTTCGGAAATGGAATTCGCCACCGTGCGGTATGATTTTGAACTGGCAGGCCGGGCGTCTACGGAAATCAAAAAAGCCCTGAAGCAGCGCAACATCGATCCCAAGATCATACGCCGGGTTGCCATTGCCAGTTACGAACTGGAGATTAACCAGGTGGTTCACTCCGACGGGGGGACCATCAGCTGCTCCATACAACCGGACCGGGTGGTAATCATAGCCGCCGACAGAGGACCGGGGATTGCCGATATAAACCAGGCGCTCCAGGAAGGCTGGTCTACGGCCAATGAATGGATACGGTCCCTGGGTTTCGGCGCGGGGATGGGATTGGCGAACACCAAGCGGGTTTCCGATGAATTCCAGATTAAGTCCGCCGTAGGTTCCGGTACTACGGTACGTTCGGTGGTGTTCCTCATTTCTCCCAAGGAAAACGCGCCGATATGACCATCAACGAAGCGATTGCGGCCTTACATGCGGAACTTATTCAGGGTGAATTGAACGGCGGCAACATCGAGGACGCCGAACTTACCGGAGCGTATACATCGGACCTGCTCTCGGACGTGATGGCTAACGCCAGGGACGGCGGAGCGCTTATCACCATTCAGGCTCACAAGAACACCGTGGCGGTGGCCACTCTGGTGAATATCTCCCTCATCGTGGTCTGTAATTCCCGGCCCATTCCGGAAGACATGATCCTCGCCGCCAGGGAAGAAGGGATCGCCATAATCCGTACCGGGGAGAACCAGTTCACCGTATCGGGCAAACTTTACGAATTCATGAAAGCCCATCGGTAGGCGTTAATGGCCCTGCTTGCGGATCTGCACAACCATTCCTGTCTTTCCCCCTGCGGCTCCCTGGACCTTTCGCCCCGGGCCCTGTTGTCTCTTGCCGCCGCTAAAGGGGTCAAGGTTATGGCGTTGACGGACCACAATTCGGCCCTCAACTGTCCGGCCTTTTCCCGTCTTGCGCCCCGGTACGGCATCATCCCCCTTTACGGGATGGAGGCCACGACCCAGGAAGAAATCCACATCCTCTGCCTTTTCTCCCTTCCGGATGCCGCCCTTTCTTTCGGCGAATACGCCTACGGCATCCTTACCCCCTTTCCCAACGATCCGGAAAAGACCGGCGACCAGGTTTATGTTGACGAAGATGACAACATCGAAGGCGAAGTGGAATACTTCCTTCCCAACGCTCTGGACCTGAGCGTGGACGCCATAGGGGGCAAGGCGGCCGAATACGGCGGCATCGTGATTCCCGCCCACGTGGACCGTCCGGCCTTTTCCATGACAAGCCAGCTTGGGGTTGTGGTTCCCGGTCCCTGGGCTGCCCTTGAATGCGTCCGCATCCCCCCTTCCATGGATACCCTCGGCTACCCCCTTACCACGTCGTCGGACGCCCATTATCCCGAACACGTTGCCCGCCGCCCTTTTAAACTGGACATTACGCCGGAAGAGCTTTGTCCCGACGGACCCGGTGCGGGGGTGGACATGGCGGCCTTTACGAGGGCTCTTGAAAAGCGGCCGCGGGGGTAACGGGTTTACGCCTTCCAACCGTACATGCGTTTGTCTTTACAGGCTTTCAATTACGTCACGGGACACCCCGGTAGCGCGGACTATCTTTTCGACAGGTTCCCCCATTGCTTTCAGGTTCCGGGCTATCGCAACCGCTTTGTCTTTCTCTCCTTCTTTCCTGCCCTCCGCCTTGCCCTCCTCACGGACCTGAGCGTCCATGGCGGCCCGGTCCCGCCGCCACATCTCCTTCTGAAACGCTATCTCCCGCCGCCGCTCCCCCCAACTCAGCTTCTTCAGCGTTCCTACAACTTTCGTCAATTCAGGGTACTCTTCCGTCAACATGTCAAATTCCTCCTCTCCTTTGCAGGTAAAAAATCGCGCCCACGGCCACACCGCCTTTCGATCCGTCATTTCCGGCACCTTCGGTAATTCTATCGTAATGATTTTTATCAGATCCGTAAAGATTTTTCTGTTCGTATCATTCCGCAGCAGGAAGCTGTTCATATACCGCCCCATCCTGCCGGATTTCCGGACGGAAGGAATCCGGCCGCCTTCTGCCGGTTCCGGTTCATCGAAAATAATGTGATCACAGATAAGGACGATGATCACCTGTTGTATCCTCTCGTATCCGTCCCCCCGGCCTAACTGTTCCCCGATCAGTTTGGCAAGATAATAGAGTATCCGCTTCCGGATAGCGACAAAGCGGCAAACCTGGACTTCAATATTGATGACTTTTCCGGTTCTGGTCAGCGCTTTTACGTCCAGGATACCCTGTTTGTCCTTTTTGAAGAGCCGCCCAAGATGAAGATCAACGATGGTAAGGCGGGTGTATTCATCATCGGGCAGATTAACGACCGGCCGCAGGAAGGCGGCCAGATTGTCGATATTCCGCCTGTCGGCGAAGATGGCCTTAAAGACATCATCGGACAGGGGAGAAAGTAAATTGTTTCCCATAACAGCCTCCGTATAGAGGTATGGGCCGGGGCTGTATGTTGCTTTGTTTTCAAAAAAAAAACGAGAAAATCATTGACAATAAATTGTTAGCATGATATAACTTATTATAATTCAACCATAAAGAGGAAAATAGTATGAAAAAAGTTCTTGTCATTTACTGGAGCGGTACAGGAAATACAGAGACCATGGCAAGACGGCTTGCGAAAGGCGCCGAAGAAGCCGGGGCGGAGGTTGTTTTAACGGCTGTTTCCGGGGCAACGGCGGATATGGTTAAAGACGCGGCCGCCCTTGCCCTGGGATGTCCTGCCATGGGAGCCGAGGTTCTGGAAGAATGTGAAATGGAGCCCTTTATCAGCAGCCTTTCCCAGATTGAAGTCGGAGGAAAGCCGGTAGTCCTGTTCGGATCCTATGATTGGGGTGACGGCCAGTGGATGAGGGATTGGGTGGAACGCATGAAGGGATTGAACGCCGTAATTGACGGGGAAGGTATAATCATCCAGCTTGTCCCAGATGAGGAAATACTGAATACCTGCTATGAGGCAGGTAAACGGCTTGCGGGGTAACATGGCCGGAAAAATAGTCATATTCATGACGTTATATTCATAGGTCCGGGTATTTAAAAAAAGCCTCTCCTTTTACCGGAGATACCGTATCTTTCCGCCATTGGAGGTACGGTATTTCCGGTATTTTATGAATTTTGCGGTGTGATTGTATACATATCGCATTCCGGCCGTATATGGTTGGGGTGACGGCCGGTAGATGCTGGATTGGACGAAACGAATGAAGGAATTGAACGCCGTGATTGACGGGGAAGGCATAATCATCCACCTTGTCCCGGGGATTTGGTAAGGCTTTCCCCCTTCGTTCTGAGGTTGTCTTGCGGGCATGAGTTACCTCGAATAACTCCCAAGTAAGCGCCTGTTACCGGAAACGAATACTCCGTTCCCGGTAACAGGCGGTCCCTGCCCGGGAGCGCACAGCCGCCCCCGGACAACAATCGTTCACTCTTTCCTTCTCATTCCCGGCCTCTAACTATTACACGCTTCGGGAACGTTACCGGGCTTCTTTTGTCAGTCGTCATACTGGATGTACAGCGTGATGTTGCTGTTGACCTCGGCGCCGGAGTACGATGTACCGTCCCAGCCCTTGCCCCGGAAGGCATTGCCCCAGTTGTCATCCGTGGGGTTGGTGGGCGACGACCCGTACCCCGTTGCGGCGGAAGGAACCTTGACGGTAACGGTTTTGACGCCGGTAGTGAAA
>JAIRSL010000235.1 GCA_031255475.1 Treponema sp. | reverse complement strand
GGTATAATAATAAGGATAGAATCAGTATGCGTATCCTTATCAGACCTCACCGGTTTTCCGGGATTGTGCGGATTCCTGCGTCAAAGTCCCATACCATACGGCGGCTGCTCATGGCGTCCCTGGGAGAAGGGGTTTCGGAAATCGGGTATCCCCTGGATTCCCTGGACGCTCGTTCCTGTGCGGCCGTGTGCCGGGGCTTGGGGGCGGACATAACCGAACACCGCGCCGCCGATCCCGTGTGCCCGAATCCGGCGGATGAAAACGGGGAGCGCCTTGTGCGGTGGACCGTGCGGGGCGCGGGAAAGGCGGGACCGCGGGCGTCCGCCGTCCCGCTGGATGTGGGGAACTCGGGGACCACCCTGTTTCTGGCCCTGGCCGCCGCCGCCCTGGGAAGGGAGCGTTCGGTTTTTACCGGGGACGAACAGATTGCCCGCCGGGGGGCAGGTCCCTTGTTGGAGGCTCTCCGGGGACTGGGGGTAACCGTGAGTTCCGCTTCCGGCGGCCGCGTTCCTATTGCCGTGCAGGGACCCTGGAAAGGGGGCCGGGTGAGCCTTTCCTGCCCCACAAGCCAGTATCTTTCGGCGCTGCTTCTGGCCGCCCCCCTGGCCCCGGCGGGAACGGTGACCGAAATCGACGTGCCCCTCCTCAACGAGAAGCCCTACATAGACCTGACCCTCTCGTACCTTAAGGTCCAGGGCATCCCCTGGCAGGAGACGGCGGATTATTCGTATTTCCGTATTCCCGGCGGGGGCGCGTATAAACCGCTGAACGGCCCGGTGGCGGGGGATTTTTCTTCCGCCGCTTTTCCGGCCTGCGCGGCCGTTATAAGCGGTTCCGCCATAAGCGGCCCGGCGGTTCTCCTGGGGCTTGATCCCGGGGATCCCCAGGGGGATAAGGCGATTTTCGATATTCTTGCCCGAATGGGCTGCGATACGGCCTGGAGCCGGGAAGAAGGGGAATGGCGGCTCACCGTTTCCCGGAAAGGGGCTCTTAAAGGGGGAACGTTCGACCTGAACGACACGCCGGACCTGCTTCCGGCGGCGGCGGTACTGGGGGCCTGTGCCGAAGGGGAGACGGTCCTGGTCAACGCGGCCCATGCCCGGATCAAGGAGACCGACCGTATCGCGGTAATGGCCGAAGAACTGGGGAAGCTCGGCGTGGCGGTAAGGGAACGGCCGGACGGGCTGGTCATCCGGGGGGGCGCCCTTCACGGCGGCGCGGTGGACGGTCACGGGGATCACCGGGTGGTGATGGCCCTGGCGGTGGCGGCTCTGGGAGCCTCAGGGCCGGTAGAGATAGCGGGGGCGGAAAGCGCGGCGGTCACCTATCCCGCCTTCCCCGAACTGATGGCGGCGGAAATATGCGGATAGTTATTATTGGAGCCGGCCTGGTGGGATTTCAGCTGGCCCGGCATCTGATCCAGGAAAAGCACGATGTTTCCCTGATTGAATCCAATGAAGAACGGGGAAGGTATGCGTCAAACCGGCTGGACTGTCTGGTGCTCCACGATGAGGGGAACAGCCTCCGCGTTTTGGAAGAAGCGGGGATAGCAAAGGCGGACGCCCTGGTCTGCGTCACCGGTTCCGACGAAGTGAACATGATCATCTGCGGCCTTGCCGCTTCACGGTATCCCGGACTCCTCAAGATAGCCCGTGTACGGAATGACGACTATGTACGGCTGAACAAAACCGGCGAGCGTATTTTGGGCATCGATCACTTTGTCCATCCGGACGTGGAGGCTTCGGAAGCGGCGATCAACGCCATTGAACACGGCGCGCGGGGAGATGTCCTTGCCTTTGAAGGAACTCCCTACAAACTGGGGTCCATTGATATTACTCCGGGCAGCGCTTTTGAGGGGCTTGCCGTCAAGGACTACCGGAAAATAGTGCCGGAGGAAAGCCTTATAACCCTGGTGGAACGCCGGGGAGAAACCATCCTGCCCGACGGGGCTACGGTCCTTGCCGGAGGGGACCGGATTCATGTTCTGGCACGGGAAGAGGAAATGAATCGGATCTTCGGGCTTTCCGGCAGGACCGAACAGCCTCTGCGGAACATAGGCATCGTAGGCGGCGGACGGCTGGGCGCCCTTATTGCCGAAAAACTTTTGGCAAAGGAAGAGAATTCCAAACCTTCACTCTTTTCCTTCTTCAAAACCCTTATCTCCAGAAGGAGCAGCCGGGTAGTCATTATTGAACAGGATTACAATCTCTGTAAAGAATTAGCCGCCCGGTTTCCGGCAGCCCTGATCCTCAACGAAGATATTTCGGAAGAAAGTTTTACTACCGAAGAACAGATAGACAAACTTGACCTCATCGTCACTACCACAGACAGACAGGAACTTAACATTATTACCGCGGTATACCTCAAATCCAGGGGAGTGGACCGGGCCGTCGCCATGGTGACCGGTCCGGGATACGCCGCCATAGCCCGGCGGCTTGGGGTGGATGTGGTTATCCCCATGAAGACGGTAGTGGTAGACTCCATCCTGTCACACCTTATGGGCGGCGGCGTAACAGAAGTACACCGCCTGGGCGATGGCAGCGTTGACATCATTGAGGTCGAAATCCGCAAGGATGTTCCGGCGGCGGATACCTCCATTGCCGCCTTCAGGCTGTCTGCCGGAGGACTCCTCATGTTGGTGAACCGGGGGGGCGATTCCTTTATCCCCCGGGGAGATTATGTGTTTAAAGAAGGGGATCGCATAGTCCTCATCACCAAAACCGGGAGCCATGCGGAAATCGAAAAATACTTCGGCTCGGCGTTATGAAGATCTCCGTATACAGGGGATTCCTGCTGTTTTTTCTTGCCTGGATCGCGGCCTGTCTTTTGGGAGCCCTGCCGTATTTTCTGTCCGGATATATCCCGGATTTTACCGGCGCGGTATTCGAGAGCGTCTCCGGGTTTACCACGACCGGGATGACGGTGATTAAGGATGTTGAAATACTCCCCAAACCGCTGCTCTTCTGGCGGGCCCTGACTCAGTGGCTGGGAGGCATGGGCATCGTGGTGTTTTCGACGGCATTGTTTCCCTTCCTCGGCGAAGGGGGATTCCGGCTCCTCAAGGCGGAAGCTCCCGGTCCCGGCGCGGAGAGAATTGTCCCCCGGATCACCGGGACCGCCCGGATACTCTGGCTCATCTATGCCGCCCTTACCGCCGCACAAACACTGCTCCTGTTCATATTCGGCATGGATTGGTTTGACGCTCTGATACACGCTTTTTCTACCGTGGCGACAGGCGGCTTCTCTTCCCGGAACAGCGGCATAGCCTATTACCAATCTCCGGCCGTCGAATGGATTTGCGCGGTTTTCATGCTCTTGGCGGGCTTCAACTTCATCCTCATGTTCCGGCTTCTACAGGGTAAATTCCGCGAGGTTCGGCGAAACAGCGAGGCCAGGGCTTACTGCGCCGTCATCCTTGTTTCGGTTTTGATCGTCGCCTTCTCTATTCTTCCCCAAAACCGGCCGGTGGAAGAAGCCCTGCGGTACGCCGTCTTCCACACCGCCTCCATTATTACCACAACCGGTTTCTTCAGCGCGGACTACAACGCATGGCCGTCCCTGGCACAAGGTGTACTGTTCTTCGCCATGTTCATGGGCGGTTGTACCGGTTCTGCCGCCGGAGGCATAAAAATGATCCGCCACGTGATCTTCTGGAAACAGACCGGAAACGAAATCAAAAAAATCGTCCATCCCAAAGGGGTCTTCACCATACGGATTAACGGCAATTCCGGCAGAAAAGATATGGTATACGGGGTAACAGGCTTTGTGTTCCTCTACGTTCTCGTCCTCATTTTCTGCGCCTTTCTGGTAAGCAGCGCAGGAGAAGATATTTTTACTTCCCTTAATACCGCCCTCCTCACTTTGGGGAACATAGGGCTGGGGATGGGCAGGACGGGACCATTTTTGCCGTTTCCCGAATTCCCCGGCTATGTAATGTGGGGGCTTTCCTTTGCCATGCTTCTGGGACGGTTTGAACTCTGGACAGTTTTAGTGTTCTTTACTGAATATTTCAGGCGGAAATAAGGATGGGAACCATGCCGCGAGGCCTGTTCAAGAAACAGTTTATCCTCCTTCGGGTGCTCTTTTCCCTTCTGGGAATCATCGCGGTGAGCATGATTCCGGCGCTGATAACGGCCGTTGCCTTGAGAGAAACCGTCATGATCCGCGCATTCCTGTTCCCCATGCTGACATCCGCGGCTCTTGCCCTGCCAAGTTTTTTTTCCCTGAAGAACAAAAAATTGCACCTTAACGCGGGAGACGGATTTCTCCTGGTCTTTATTACCTGGGCACTGGCCGTTTTTTTCGGCGCCGTTCCGTTTCATCTTTCCTCGGCGGGCATAGGTTTTACCGACGCCATTTTTGAAAGTTCCTGCGCGTTCGCTACCACCGGAGGAACCGTCATCGGCGATGTTGAAGCCCTGCCCGCATCACTGCTCCTGTGGCGAAGCTGCGCCCACTGGTTGGGCGGTATGGGAATAGTTCTCTTTTCGGTGGCCCTTATGCCCCTTTTGGGAATAGGAGGATTCCAGCTTATCAAGGCCGAAGCGCCGGGGCCGGAAAAGGAAAAAATAACCCCAAAAGTTGCCGTTACCGCAAAACTGCTCTGGCTGGTCTACGGTGTATTGACGGCGCTCCTATTTATCCTTTACAAGGCGGGGGGCATGAACTGGTTTGACGCCGTATGCCACAGTCTTACTACCATAGCTTCCGGAGGCGTAAGTACCAGAAATAAGGGCTTGGCCTATTTCGATTCTCCTTTCATAGACGGAGTTTCAACAGTATTCATGCTTCTGGCGGGAATCAATTTTAGCCTTTACTTCCGGTTTACGCGGAAAAAATTCCGGGATATACGGGACAACACGGAAGTCCGGGTTTACCTGTCAATCTTTTTCGTTGCCTCAGGGATCATCACCGTTTCGCTCGTGCCGGTGTACGGTTCGGTAACCGAAGCTCTGCGCCGCGCCTCCTATCAGGCCGCATCCATTCTCTCCACCACCGGCTCGGCAATCACGGACTACGAAACATGGCCGGGTATCGCCCGGATGACCATCTTTACCCTCATGCTCATAGGAGGCTGTTCCGGTTCCACCGCGGGAGGCGTAAAGGTCATCCGCCATGTAGTGTTATGGAAACAGATGAGCAACGAGATGCGGCGGACCATGTTTCCCCAGGGAGTGTTCAGCGTACAGCTCAACAAGCGGGTGGGAAGAAAAGACGTGGTTTACGGCGTGGCGGGTTTCGT